>JAXHVO010000022.1 GCA_034189135.1 Thermodesulfobacteriota bacterium
AACTGTTTTTGAACAAAGGCTTATTTCACAGGCCATTACGCCAATTGATTACAAAAATAAAATTACTAGTGGCCATATCCAGCTGAATTTATTCGATTCTTAACCGGACACTAATGAACTTAAGTGAAATATTATTAATTTACTGAAGTAGTTGTCATACCGAAATTAATTATAATAAAGACAGTGAGTTCTTTCTTTACATTTTCTTATAAACGAGTTTTTCATCGTTTAAAACGGAATATATTTTTGAGAAACAGTATAGTTGCCGTTTTTTAGTGCAAAATAAATAAGTGCTCTGCAATTGAACAGGTGTTATCCCAAAGGGTACAAGGGGTCCAGGATTCGAGGATCCAAAGGTATGTTTTCAGACCGGTAAGACAATACGAAAAAGCGTGCCTTCCCCTTCCCCACTTTCCGCCTCTATTTTTCCCCCATGCTCGGTGATTACTTTATGGGTAATGGCCAAACCCAATCCGGTTCCGACCTCTTTGGTGGTAAAGAAGGGGTTAAAAATATTTTTCATGTCTTCCGGAGAGACTCCTACTCCAGAGTCCTGAAATGTCAGCGTGATCCAGCCGTTTCCCGAAGTTAATTTGAAATTGTCTTCCGGGACTTCTTTTTGATAGATCGCTTTTATAAATATTTTTCCGCCCGACGGCATGGCCTGCATCGCATTTCGTATAAGATTGCTAAACGCTTTTTCAAGCTGACTCATGTCAGCCTGGATTGGAGGTAAATCGCTTGAATATTCACACCGGCAATCAATTTGCTGCCTTTGCATTTCTTCTTCCAGAAAATCAATTGTTTGTTCTAAAAGAGTTTTAATGTCTGTTTTCTCAAAATGGTACTTGGGGATTCTTGCCAGCTCTAAAAGGTCTTCAACCAGTCGATTAATCTGCTTCAGTTCCCGCGGTACCGTTCGTTGAAACTTTTCAAGAAAGCCGGGCTTTTCCATTTTTCTGGGCAGCAGTTGCACAAAGGTTTTAATGGTTGAAAGCGGATTTCGGATTTCATGGGCCATGCCTGCTGCCAAAGTACCGAGCTCAGCCAGCCGTTCTGCCTGCCTGACGGAAATTTCAAGTTTTTTCAACTCAGTAATATCGTGCAGGTTTAAAATAACCTCCTGCGGATGTCCCCTCCGGTCATTCAGAATACTGGAGCCGATGAGAAGAACCCGTTCCTCATTTTTGGTGTGCAGGGCGATTTCGCGCGGTTTTATCTTGTAAGGCTTTGTTAGTATATCATGTATGTAACTATCTAGTTCTCTGAAATTTTTTAAGGATCTTGCAACGCTGCTCCCTTTACCCACAGGGTGATCTAAATTTTTAAACAGCTTTTGAGCGGCAGGGTTGATAGTGGAAACCCTGCCCTTCATATCCATAGATAACAGGCCATCGTTCATGGTGGTTAACAGTTGATGCGTATATCGCTGCATGCGTTTAATTTCATCGAGCTGTCTTTCAAGTTGTTTCCTGTGTTCAAGGATCTCCTGAATCATGGAAGAGAAGTTTGAAGCAAGTACCTCTACTTCGTCCCGTGTTTGGATTTGAATGGTGCGGATAAGGTTTCCCCCGACCGCTTCCTGTGTATTCTGTACCAGGGTTCCCAGAGGACGTGTGATTCTGCGGGCGGTCCACAGGGACAGCAGTATGCCAACGGCAATTGCAAACAAACCAATAGCCAGTATAACCCACCGCATCTGGTTGATCTGTTTTAGCATCGGAACCAGTGACAAACACACGCGGATGGTTCCCCATCGTCCTTCAACACCGTTGGGGAAAAGAGGAACGGCGATGTCAAGTGCCGGTATTTGATCAGTTTCAAGGGTAATTTCCTGGATGATCGGTTTAACTGAAGACAGAGCGGTTCGACTGATCTCATCATTTAAAAATTTATTCTGGAGATCCGATCTCCCGCTAAAGCCGGCCACCCGACCTTCCTTGTCATGAAAGATAACTCGATTCACATCCGGATCACGCGCAGCCTGATTGGCCGATCTCTCCAAGGCAATATAGTTATAGGTCAGCAGGTCTGCCATGGAAGCGGCGCTCAGGCTCTGGGCAATAGACAATCCCCGCTTTTCCAGTTGTTTCCGGATGGTCCGGCCCTGAACGTAACCGAGTACCAGCATCAATATTCCCAGAATGAAAATCAACATGCATGAGGTGGTAAAGATCAGACGATAGCGTAACGGGAAAAAGCGGGGTTTCTCTGAAGAGCCAATTTCAAAACGCTCACTTTTGATATCGGCTTTCATTTCCTGATAGGCCCTCCCTTTAGCCAGATTCGATGAAGCGCCATGGTATGGGCCCCCAAGGCGGTTAGATTTATCCCTTGCACATCGGATTGATACACACGGTCTACGCTTAAATATAAAAGGGGTATAATGGGTGAAGATTCAAGGACAAGTATTTCTATTTTCTGGTACATTTCAGCACGCTTAACCGGATCGACAATTCCACGGGCTGCTAACAGCATTTTATCTACCTGGCTGTCTTTAAAGTGCATAAAATTTACAGGAGAATCAGAAGCAAAAAGAGGGTATAAAAAGCTGTCCGGGTCTGGTATATCTGCAAACCAGGCATATCGATATATTTGCACAGCATCCGACTGTATATAGTCTTTAAATTCCTTCCAGTTGGTAATAAATTTAATTTTTAGAGGTATCCCCAGGCGAGCCCAACACCTTTTTATCAGATTTAACTCAGCTATCGCAAAGGATGATTTTATTGCAGATACGATCTCAACAGGAGGAATGGGTCCGGTTTCCTGTTCCAGTGCACGTTTTAGATAGCCTTGAGCAACCTTAAGATCGTCGACAAGCACCTCATCTGTTTGGTGATAAACCGGCATTCCAGGGGGCAGTATGGTCCTGGCAGGATCGAGCTGGCCCTTAGCAACTTCTTTTATAATTTTTTCCCGGTCAATCGCCACGGAAAGAGCTTTTCTGAAATATGGGTTTTTTAAAAAGGAATGATCCCCTCTAATGCCATAAAAAAGAAGACTTAAAGAAGGGCGGTGAAACCATTGAAGATCTTTGATGGAGGAAAGCTCTTGCCGTATATTTCCATAAACTAGCATCTCATCCAGATTGCCTTTTTTAAAATCGGATAATGCATCTTCAATTTGTCCGCCGGGATATATTCGATAATGAATTTCATCTAAAAAAGCAGCTTGATCATAATAATCCGAAAAGCGCTGAAGTCGGATCGACTTGTCCTTTTCCCATGATACAAAACGAAATGGGCCGCTGCCTATAGGATTTTGGCCATATTTTTCCCCCGATTTTTTTACTTCTTTCTTTGAAACGATTGCTGCCTGGTACATCCCCAGAGCGGTAAGAAACGGCACGTGAGGTGCATTCAATCGAATAAGTAAAACATGGTCGTTAATTGCTTGCAGCCCGTCGACTTTATTGGTCTTATGGTTTCGAAAAGCCAGAGCACCTTCGATTTTAAGCAAATGGGGTAAAATAACCGGAGGGGGGGTTATCCGGAGGAGTCGGCTTATGGAAAAAGCCACATCATGAATTGTGACCGGGCGATTGTTGTGAAACCGGGCGTTAGGACGCAGGAAAAATCGGTACGCTTTTCCGTTCTCCTCCACCTGCCAGGTTTTTGCCAGGGCAGGTAAAACCATCAAATCGGGGCCGAATTGGACCAAGCCATTAAACAATTGCCGAGTTACAGCCACACCATATTGATCCTGCACATAAGCAGGATCAAGCGTGGAAGGATTATTCATCAAAGGAGAACGGTAGATACCGCCCAGGTTAACATGAACGGCTGATGAGCCTTCCTTTTTCGCTGCCCTGGTTTCCTCATCCCCCTGTATGCTGCAAGCACAAATAAACAGCAACAAAGAGGTGACGCCGATTAAGAGAGTACAACGAAATTGCAAAAGATTCATTTTGGCCATCCATCTCATCCTTAAACGATATGAATATTCCTTGCACCCCTTGTAGCAAAACAAAATACCATGATGCTAATTATAAAACGCCATTTATATTTTATAGGTTTATTTTTCTTTAGAATCAAGGCTTTTATAACAGGCGGGTAGATATTTCATCCATCTTTATGATTATGGGTAGTTTCTGATAATATTGGAATTATTAAATTGTCTAAAAGAAATGGAAAGCTTTTGAATTGCTTCAATAAAAAAGGCACCGTTTATTTTACCGGTGCCTTTTTAATCTTGTTAAAGAAAACTTGTATTATGCTAAGGGCCTCCTCCTCCACATGCCAGAACGGGCAAAGCATAAGTCGCTATCACCACACCAATAATAAACAATTGAACCATCAATTTTTTCATTTTTTGCCTCCTTTTCCCTGTTAAAAGTAAAAAGTCTTGAGTGAAAACCTCTCGATATAAAGTAAGAGCAAGGCATGTGCCATCGGAATGCTGCATTTTAAATGTGATACAACTATTTAAAAATACATTTATTTATCGTTTCATCTTTTTGCCTTCATTAAAAAATGATTCGACTAAAATGCACAGATTAAGGGAGGCTGATGAGATAATCCTTTACATGACTAGTTGAATCATTTATAAATATGTGCAACTTTATCGGCCAAATTGAAAATATGTGATGCTTTATATTAATTTTCGGTACAACTAGTGGGGTTATGGTGGAAAGCAGAATTTCTAAACATGCTCGTATCCTGGTGGTGGATGACAATAAGGGAGCCAGAGAATCCCTTGAAGAAATTCTTGAGGACGACTTTGATGTGGAATGCGTTGAAGACGGACCCAGCGCTTTGGATAGAATTACCAACGATGCGTTTGATATCGTTTTATTGGATCTGGTTATGCCCAAAATGGACGGAATAGAAACGCTAAAAAGGATCAAGGCCTACGATCAGTCCATCGATGTGGTTATGGTTTCCGCCACAGATCGCGCGCAGGAAGCCACGGACTCCATAAGGTCCGGTGCTTATGATTACATCACCAAACCCTTTGATACAAAGACCATTTTCAACATCATCGAACGAGTGATGCAAAAACGCTCCCTGGAACAGGAGATCCGGTACCTGCGTTCCGAAGTCGAGAACAAATCCGGATACAGCCATATTATCAGCCAATCCCGAAGCATGAAAGCCGTCTTTGCCTTGATTGAAAAAGTGGCTGCCACTTCAAGCAGCGTGTTGATTACCGGTGAAAGCGGAACAGGAAAGGAATTGGTGGCCCGCGCCATTCATAATAAAAGTCCACGTGCTCAAAAACCTTTTGTTGCCATCAACTGTGCCGCCATACCGCCGGAATTGATCGAAAGTGAACTCTTTGGGCATGAAAAGGGCGCATTTACCGGTGCTTATAACAGAGGAATTGGCAAATTCGAATTCGCCAGTGGTGGCACCGTATTTTTAGATGAAATTTCAAACCTTAAAATCGAATTGCAGGCCAAGCTTTTACGTTTCCTTCAGGAGCATGAGTTCACCCGCGTGGGCAGTCACCGTATCATCAAAGTGGATGTACGCATGATAGCAGCCACAAACATCCGACTAAAAAAAATGGTGCGACAAAATCGCTTTCGAGAGGATCTTTTTTATCGGCTCAACGTCATACCCATTCAGCTCCCCCCCCTTCGCTCTCGAAAGGGGGATATTCCTTTGCTGACGAGCTATTTTATTGAAAAATTTAATCAGCGCTTAAAAGAAAAGGTTTCAGGAATCACTCCGGCTGCCATGATCGTTCTGCAGGATTATCACTGGCCGGGGAATATACGTGAATTGGAAAACCTCATTGAAAGGATGGTTGTATTAAAATCAAGCGGCCAATTTATTGATGAAAAGGATCTGCCATTCGATCTCTTGTTTGGTGATGATTTTTTGAAAGATAAACGGAATCTCGATAAAGGCTTAATACAGGCACGACAGACATTTGAACGCCAATACATATTGCGTACTTTGCGAAGATTAAGTTGGAATCAAACAAAAACCGCTCGAAGACTTAAAATCCATCGAAACACCCTGACACAGAAAATCAAAGCTCTGAATATTAAAATCGAGACGGATAAATCATAAAATCACCGCTTTTTCCCCGTTATCTAGTCATTTTCAGATCATCTCCGATTTATACCGCTTGCCATAAATATGTTCCGAAATATGGAATTGCGGTATAAGTGGTTGTAGAAAAAAACGTTTCGATAACGGAACGCTTTTTTGACAACCACTATATTTGTCAGGCAGATGCCATATCTTTTTTCCCGCAAGCTGCTCTAAATATAGGGATCCAAGGGGTCGAGGGGGCCAGGGGTCAAGTAAAATATTATAAAACTGCACACAAATATGTGCAGTTATCCCACAGTTCTTTCTCGCCGGAAATCCTAACCTATTAATAAATAATATGAAATCAACATATTTGCCGATGGCACAACTATTGCTATCTTATTAACTGTACTGTTTAAAAATCCATAAATTTTGATGTGATTTGTTTTTCCAGTAACAGTTCAGCCATTAATAACGGTTTCAGAGGAAATAGTAAATCAACATGCCGGAAAATAAAGAGTTACAGGAAAAAATCAAACAGCTGGAGGAAGAGATCAGAATCCTCAAATTAAAATCAATCGAGCGCCGCCAGTTGGAAGAGCAGCTCTACCAGGTACAAAAAATGGAGGCACTTGCCAGCCTTTCCGGCGGCCTGGCCCATGATTTTAATAATATTTTACACTGCATACTGGGCTATACTGAAATGGCCATGATGGGGAAACCGAAAGACGATCCTGACTATGAGACTTTTCGCCAAATTGAAATGATGATTGATAAAGGAAGTGAATTGGCCCGGCAATTCCTGGCTTTTGGTCGTAAGATTCCACTAAATTTCAAACCGATCGATCTCAATTTGGTCATACCGGAGCTGATGAATCTTTTACGCAGAACCATTCCCAAAATGATAGCTATTGAACTAAAGCTGGGTGAAAATCTAAAAATGATCAATGCGGACGCTGGCCAGTGTGAACAGATTTTGATGAATTTGAGCATAAACGCGGTAAATGCCATGGGAAAAAACGGAAAACTGACCTTTTTGACCGAACATGTTGTATTGGACCCTGACCACCCGCAAACCCTTTTAAATCCATCAACCCCGGAATATTTTTGCTTAACCATATCTGATACGGGACATGGAATGTCCCCCCAAATATTAAATCGTATGTATGAACCGTTTTTTACCACCAAAGATAAAGGCAACGGGCTTGGTTTATCCATCGTCTATTCAATCGTAAAGGATCACGGAGGATTTATTGAATGTAACAGCAATGTGGGCAGGGGAACCACTTTTAAAATATACTTTCCGGTTATCAATGGTGATGCAAAACTTGAGAAAAAATTAGTACCAAAGAAAACCGATAAAGCTCTTTGCGGAAATGAACGTATTTTAATCGTTGATGATGAAGAAGATGTTTTGAAGATCAGCAAGGAAATACTTGTAAGAAATGGCTACACAGTAATCACTGCGAAAAGCGGAGAAGAGGGTATTATAAAGTATTCGGAAAACTTTGCCGATTTGGTGCTTCTTGATATTGGCATGCCGGGCATGGGTGGCATTAACTGTTTGCAAAAGCTGATGAGCGTCGATTCAAAAGTGAAAGTGGTTATTATGAGCGGATATTCCGGAGATAAAAATATTGAAGAGGCCAGAAAACTGGGAGCTAAAGCCTTTCTACAAAAACCATACCATATTGCAGGGTTGCTTAATACCATAAGAAGTGTATTAGACAACTATTCCTGTTATGGGTGGAGCGCATGGCCATCCCTTGAACCCAATTAGGTTTTGCCCTAAAGCCTGGACGCCGAAAATAGCTTCACAGTTTATTGAGCCGATCCATCCCGCATGACGGCGTTCTCCTCCTTTCGTCAGGTCATGCGGGCGCCATGGCATCCCAAAAACGGGAGGCGCAGTAAAAAAGTCCCTGCTTGTTAGTGGGGACTTTTTTATATTTCCCTAAACCCCCAGTATGGATATTCCAGACTGTATTCGGCAACCTTTCCCGGGCTGTTTTCCCTGCTTGCCGCCAGCCAGAGCGTACTTTTTCGCTCAACCGTGGAAATGGGATCCAGCAGGTCCCAATCCGGCATAAGAATCATCGCGTTATCCGCACTGTATTCAATATCGCCTGATTCCTTAAATGAGCCCAGATCCGGCTTTTCACTGTAGCTTCCACCTTCACTCCTGGACAATTCAGAAATAACAAAAAAAGAAACATTCTGTTCATCACGGATCGATTCCATATGCCTGAGCCAGGAATCAATACCGGTTCTTCTGTCCGAAAGGTCCTGAAAAGGAAGTTTGTGAAGACTGTCCACCACAACAACGGCATAATCACTGTGGGTTTCATGCTGGATAAAATCGATTTGACGACGCATGATATCCGGATTCAGCTTTCTGTCTGTCACCACGCGAAAATAGCGAAGCATCTCTTGGAAGATTTTCCTGGAGACCATCAGTTTATTTTTTGTATTTTCATCCGGATTTTCCCTCCTGATTTCTTTTCCGGAAAGCCTGCTCAGGCGACACAGAGTTCTGGTGTATATGGTCTGGCGACCGTTTTCAAAATCATAATAAATGACCGGATTTTTTCTTCTGGCCATCTCTGTGGAAACCTGCATGAAAAAACACGATTTTCCCGCTTTAGGGGGACCTCCCATTATATTAATCCCTCGAATACCGCTAAGGGATCTGTCCATCTTTTTAAAACCACAGCTCAATCCGAGCAGTTTTTTGCCCTTCTCTCTTTCCATCGCCTCGATAAAATTCCGATGCTCTTTTTCAGGTGAAGAAAAAGGGGAAAATGCTTTCGATTTTTTAATCATAAGGGAAACCGCTGTTCTGAAATCTTCACCCTTGTCTCTTGACAGTTGAACCAGATTATAATCCCGCTTCAGGTGGGTGGGCCATTTTAGTATTCTGGCTTTAAAACCGATTCGTGTGGCCAGCGATCGGGTGGTGAGCTGGGCCTCAGGCGAGTTATTCGTCACAATAAAAATATGGTTAATATGTGCCAGCCGCTCTTGGGTTAATATATCCAGGTCAGCTATCGAAGGGACGGCAATGGACGGATATCCGAGTTCTTTAATGGTCAGCAGGCTGTTTTCACTGTCAGTGATGAACATGGCTCCGCCTTCGCAGCGATCAATTTCCTGGACATTGAAAATACGAAACTCTTCAGCAAAGAACTTTTTGTCCCCATGCCAGAAGCTGTCCAGCTCCCGCGCAGGGAGTATGCACCTGGCGGCGTAACAGTTTCCGTTTTCCATAAAATAAGGATAGACGAGATATCGGCCGTTGTAGCCGATTTTCATTTCGTCTACCACGGCCCTTGAAACCCCGAAATCTGCAAAATGTTCATACTTGTCCTCATCCATTAAAGATATGAATTGGAGAAGCTCGGTATTCAAGTTTCGGGTGGGAAAAATAATGTCCCGAACATACGGCTCCCGATCGGGATCGTACCCTGGTACCTTTTCAGCTTCGATTCCCATGATTCTGCCGAAATACAGAGGGAAGCCTCCGGGTGTGCAGCGGTTCGAGCATCTGAAATACCCTGCAAAAAAGCTGTCGGGATTCACATAAACGGCAATGACTCCCGGCTTTTCATCTTCTTTTGGCTTGCAAAAGGGACATGCCGCCTGGATATGGTTACCTTTCAATTTTGCGCCGGGAATGTATTTAAGATAAAATTGTTTTACTTGCTCCGTATAGTCCATAATTATATCTCCGATCTACTTCTCTACCATAAAAAGGTGTATATATTTTGGGTCAAGGTCTTCCAATGAAACCTGACCGTATTCTGCCTCTATCTCGGTAAAGAGCTTTTCAAATACGTCTCCCAGCCTTTGGGAAATTTCAAAGTCGCTTGTTTTCGCTCTTTCAGCCAGCCATTTTAAAAAAGACTCTTTCATTGGTTGACCAATTTTTCTTTCTTTGCCTTTGCCGGAAAAGAGAAGGCCATAAAACCGTTTAAATGGATCCATAGAAAGGGGAACCGGTTCATCCGGCAGGTTTAGACAGTGCCTGGCCCAAAGAGTTAAAATAAGATTCTGATGCGTTAAAAAACGATACCAAGAAATCGGTTTTAACTTTAAACTCATTAAGGAGAGGAGATGGTCAAATGCGATCACCCGATCCAATTGGGTTTCCGTTTCTTGTATGTCTTTGGTTGAAATAAACTCCCTGTATAGAAAACCTGATTTGTAGTTGTCATAAAATAACGGTTTTTTAACCAGAATACCACCCAGTACACCTGTCCATTCTTCCCCCCAGAAAGTAAGAGGAAGTCCATTACTCGCAAACCAGCATTTATCGAGCCATTTTTCAGCCCGCCACTTTAATTTAAGGACAAGGCCATACCCGACCCTGAAAATAGAAGCCAGGGGATACTTTTGTAGAAACAACGCACAGTGATCATGCCTGAGTTGTGAGGGGACACCTTCATGTTTTTCAATCATGCGTTCAAGGCCGATACCAATATATCCGCATGCCTTTTTTACGATATCTCTTAATTCTTGTTTGCTCCTTACTTTTTTATGATCTGCTGTGATCAACTGATTACAAAGAAAGGCAAATTCAGCCTGCATCTGCTGCAACATATCATTGCCGTCGATCCTCGCCAGAGATTTTGTAAACAGGTTATCTTCTTTTAACATGTCGGCGGGGTAAAACGGGACGGGCAGAAGCAGCTCTTTGTCTTTTTCTTTTATTAATGATTTGTCACTGAGGTTCTTAAGATTTTCCGGGCTTAACGGCTGATAAATGCCTACTGCTTCATCAAAAGGCAAAAACCCTTTTTCAGCCAGTCTTACATTGCGCATGCGGAAAGATTCTTCTTCAACTTCTGCAGGAATCATGCGAAATGCTTCGTGCAGAATCTGCTGATACTTTACATGGTCACGATCTGCAATGCTTCCAAGAAATTTTATCAGAAAATCCCTGTGGTATTTTTTTGCCTGAGCGTCTGCTTCTGAAACCACGGGTATTTGATCTGAAGTATCTTCCTTAACCCTTATGTAATATACACTGTCAACCGTAAAAAAGTCTTCACCGAAATCCGCAGGATCCTGATCATGTTCTCTGGTCCTAACTTCTATATTTTTAAGCAGGTACAATTCCAGCAGCTCAATCTTTTCGCTGCTCAACCATTGTATTAATCGCACCGCGTCTGCTTTTAAAAGCAGCCCCAGCCATTTGGTCATTGTTTTTATATGAAGCCTGTCCTTTTCCCATAATTCCAGGTCGACCATGTATTCCCACTGTTTGGTTGATGCCAGCGATAAAAGCTGAAGAGAATCCTCCAGGCCAATATCGTGAGCCAAGAAATAAAGGTCTTCTTCTGGAATCGAATGCACAAGGGCAGCAGGCTGATTGGCATCAAGAATCCGTTCCAATGCCTTTTCCGAGGGAAGAGAAAGGATTTTTCTTCTTTCGATGGCCAATTTTTTCCAACGATCTAACGCATGGTCTGTTTGGATCACATTATTCATTTTCAGAAAATTCCTTGCATGAGCCCCCAGGGTTCGCGCAAAAATAAGTTTGTAATTTAAAATGGTGAGACACCCGGCTGGCGAGACGCGAAAACGCAGGAATATCAAACACATTCTGAGTTTTCGCAACGTAACCAGGCGGGATGCATCGGTGCTTAAAATGCAAAGTTATTTTTCTGTGAGCCCTTAGAATTCCACGGTGCGAACTTAAATAAAAGCAGCATTCCCGGAATGGCAATCAAAGTGCAAACAATAAAAAATCCCTCCCAGCCTAAATTTTTTGCCAGCAAACCGGTCGGAGCAGAAGCCATTACCCTGGGGATACCCATCAGGCTGGTTAGCAATGCATATTGGGTGGCGGTAAATTTCTTATTGGTAATACTGGCCATGAATGCCACATACGCAGCCGTTCCCATACCGCTACTTAAATTTTCAAAAGCGATGACCCCTGACAACAGGCCAATATTATAACCGATTTTAGCCAAAATTGCAAAACCCGCGGTAGATAATGCCTGAAGAATCCCGAAAAGCCACAAACTCCGGTTTATTCCCATGCGAAGCATGAGTATTCCGCCAGTTAAACTGCCTGCGATGGTGGCCCAGAACCCGAACAGCTTCACCACAGTGCCGATTTCGCTTTTGGAAAAACCCATATCCAGATAAAAAGGCATGGTCATGGCGCTGGCCATTTGATCACCGATTTTATACAACAGGATGAAGGCGAGCATCCATATCGCACCCCTCCTGGCAAAATATTCCACCAGAGGGCCGATAACCGCCTCTTTTAAATTTTTTGGCGAGCCGGCAGGAGCATCGGGTTCAGGAGCAAACACAGTGGTCACAACCCCCGGCAGCATGCATGCCGCCATAATCACATACACCGTGGAAAACGACATGTGGTCCGCCATGATCAGCCCGCCTCCCGAAGCCAGAAGCATGCCCACCCTGTATCCGTTCACATACAGAGAAGACCCCAGACCGAGTTCTTCATCAGGAAGATCTTCTCTTCGATAGGCATCGACAACGATGTCCTGAGAGGCACTGAAAAATGTGACTAAGAATGCAACAAAAGCCACCACCCAGGGATGGTCCCCGGGATCAGTTAAGCCCAGGCCCACAATGGACAGCATCAATGACAACTGTGCGACCAGAAGCCATCCTCTTCTGCGTCCCAAAAAGGGGAGCGTAAAACGATCCACAACAGGAGACCATAGAAATTTTAAGGTATAGGGAAGACCCACCAGGGTCATCAATCCAATCACGGTGAGGTCCACCCCTTCTTCTTTCATCCATGCCTGCAGGAGACTGAGGGTAAGCAACAGGGGAAGGCCGCAGGAAAAACCCATAAGAAGTGCAACCAGCATGCGGCCGCTTATGATTGTTTTAAGGATGGGTTTCCGCTTGTCCTGATGCAAGGGTTCCTCGTGAGATCATGACGGGAGAAAAGATATGTATTTTTTAACACAACATTTTAAAAATACCACTTTTTCCGAGTGAAGAATGATTGACTCTGTTGAAACGGAAGTGTTGCGTGTTACGCGTTTCGGGTTACGGGTTACGGGTTACGGGTTATAAAAAATAATTTTTGATTTAACCACCCGCAACCCCCGCCTCGATTCATCATCTTGTCTGCGTGCAACTCACAGGCAGGCAATGTTCATTTTTATTCCTATACCTTCTGCCTTTGTACCTGTGGGCCTTCTACCTTTGTATTAAAGCGCCTCAAGTTCTGCCGGCGTCACAATCGAACCGCATTTTTCCTTGAGTATGGCCAATCCTTCCCGTTGTTCATTCAAGACTTCAAAGAGTTTAGCGGGGATATCCACCCCTTTTGCGTAAGCCTCAAGCTGCAGGTCGATTCTGGCAATAATATGATCGATATACAGGGAAAATTGCTTGGTATACAGTTCTTCCGGGTATTCCTTATCAATAATGGTTTTAAATAATTTTTTAAGATCTTCATATTTCGGAAGATATCCAACGGGAGTTTCAATGGCGCCCACTTCGTTATGAAACCTTCTTTCAAGCCAGGATAGCCAGACTTTTACATCTCTTTTCTCTCCCAGCAATTTTTTTGAACTGCCACCTCTGGCTTCATCCGTTAAAAAATAATTAAGTCCGGCCATGACCGGTCTTTTACCTTCCGCAATTTCAGCATGGCCAAAGAATTTAAACTGTGCGTCCATGTAATGGCCCAATGCTCCCGGGATAAACGGCGCATTCGCCCAAGGGGCGCGTCTGACACCTTTGGCGCCGACTTCGGTTGCGGTTGCGGCAGATACGATGCAGGCACCAATGACTACCCCGTGGTCAGAGTTTTTGGCCACCCAGACCGGAGGCATCGTATCACTGTCTCTGCCGCTGTAAGTGATGACACTGGTTTCCACGCCTTCAGGATTTTCCGCTTCCTCGGAGTAATTGGCCAGCGCTTCGGAAGCGAGCGTGCAGCGGGCATTGGGATGGGATATGGGTACCTCTTTTCCATTTTCATCAACCATTCCCTGTTCCCACTCTCCCTGAAAGTTAAAGCCTTTAACCGGATGTTTTTCACCGTTTCCCACCCAATGGGGCACACCCTTTTCATCAATGAGAACATTTGTCCAGATCACTTCTGTTCCGGGTTTTCTTAGGCAATCCATCAGTACAGGATCGCCTTCCCGGTTCACATCTTCCACAATTCCGAATATGCCGCACTCCGGATTTATCGAACGGATGGTACCATCTTCATGCCGCCACATCTGGGCAAGGTCATCACCCACAAAGTAGTTACCTGCCATTGCGGTAGTCGTTTTTCCACATCCGCTTGGTGCGGCTCCGGCACACCAAGTGGTGCGACCCCCCGGACCTTCGATTCCGGTGATAAACATATGTTCCGACAGTTCATTCGCTCTGTTGGAATAGACTGCTTTGTCAACGGCAAACCGGTGATTTCCTTTTTTAAGCAGCAGGGTATTGCCAGCATATGTGCATTTAAAACTGTAGGTGGTTTGATAGCTTCTGTCCATAAAGACCCGCGCATCCGGCAGGTCTTCAGTTCGATTTAAGCCCTCGCTGTGTATATTGGTAAAGAAATGACCCAGGCGATCCACCTCTTTATCAAAAGAGGAAAACGAATTTCTGTAAAGTATTTCAGCGCTGTGAGACACGTAACCGGAACTGGTGATCTCTAAAGCAGGGTTGGATGACGGAGCCCCGACAGGCCCGCGCGAATAAAATCCGACAATCATGGTTTTATTTTTCATAATGCCGGTCATGTTGTCCCGAACCACGTGAAGGGCCTGGGTCCTTTCCATTTTTTGTGCCAGGGAACTGATATCTTCCCCTTCATTGGCAATATAATAGGTCCGGTCGATAATCCGTCCCTGCTCGTCTTTCAGGTCGTAATGGATGGTGTGTCCATCCATGGGGAGTTTTTTCTCTTCTCCGTTTTTGATACACAGATCCCTGACTGTCTGCCGGTCTACCTTTGAACCTGTATTGATAAAAACGGTCTCGGGTCTGCACATGGTAAGGGCGTTGGCAACTTTGAGCAATACCTCCGTATGCTTCATCTGTTTAATCTTTGACAAATTTTCTTCATCCAGCTCTTTTTCAAAAACCTGTATGGCCTCTTCACGGGTGGAAATTCCCCCGATTTCACTGACGATGTCGATTCCTTTTTTCAATTCCAGCATATCGATTCTCCCTTTTGTATTGTTTTTCGGCATCCATGTATCTGGTTTTAATGATCACTCAAAATGATGTCATCCAAATTTCGTTTCGGTACATGATGGATACCGTCATTATCACGCCAGTACTTGATGCTGCGGTCATCACCTACTGTTTCAATCATGATTTCTTCTTTTGGTTTTCCGATTGCCAGGACGAGAAGCAGTTTGAAACGTTCTTTAATTTTCAGTATATCCCGAAGTTTTTTTCTCTTTACCGCACCAATCATACAGCCTGCCAGCCCTTTTTCCCTGGCTCCCAGAAGAATACTCTGGCTGGCAATCCCATGATCGCACCCAAAATTTTTAGCGATTTCTGTATCACCCAGAATGATGATATAGGCGGACGGCCTTTCCCCTGTTTGAGGACCGGCCCAGCCTTTAAGGTATGCGGCCCATGCCAGACAGGAAAATATCCGTTCATTTTTTTCAGCATTGCAGGAAAGAATATATTTCAAAGGTTGCAAATTTGCAGCAGAAGCGGACAGCCTGGCAAGATTTACCAGCTCTTTCAACGTTCCCGTATCTATTTCATAATCCTCATGGAACCTTCGGCAGCTTCTATTTTTTCTGATCAAATCTTCAATCATGTCGTTTTCCTTAAGATTCTTTCAAAACCAGCTTAGCATTTCATCATCTTAAGCCGGCATCTGCTGCCCAATCCAGATAAGAACTTTATCAAACTCCTCCTTAAGCTCACCCAGGGCCTTTCCCCTGTGGCTGACACGGCTTTTTTCCGCGCGGGTTAACTGCGCGAAAGTCTTTTTAAGCGGCGGGAAAAAGAAAACAGGGTCATATCCAAATCCGTTGTTACCATAAGGCTTTTCAGCAATCAGCCCTTCACAGCGTGCCTCATATGTCAGGGCAGGGCCACTTGGAACAGCAATCGATAGGACACATTCAAAAGCGGCCTTTCGGTTGGTTTTTCCTTTCATTTGTTTTAGCAGCTTTTCACATCGCTGCTGGTCAGTGGCTTTCTCACCGGCATATCTTGCACTGTAAACCCCCGGTGCACCGTCAAGGGCTTCGACCAGCAGCCCGGAATCGTCTGCCAATGCCGGCAGCCCAAGTATTCTTGCGGTAACGCTTGCCTTTTTATACGCATTTTCATCAAAGGTATCGCCGTCTTCTTCTATTTCCGGAATCGGGCCAAAATCGTCGAGGTTTTTTATGTTCACCGGGTAATCCAGTAACATGTCCCTAATTTCGGCTGTTTTACCCTTGTTTCTGGTAGCAATAACAATGGAAATCAAATCCCTCACCATACGCCCTCATTAAACAATATATTCCATTACCGGAAAAGAAATAATATTAATAAAACATGGCTGAAAATTTGTAAAGACTTTTCAACCGCTTATTATCTTTTAAAAAATGCTTTACAGTGTCACCGCCGCTGTTATACTAATGATGATCTACCTGTAAACAGTTCCTTTCCGCGCAAAGAAATTATTCTTTTATTGTGTGGAAGTTGGGCTTGTTGAAGCTCATGCGAATAAGGTTTTTTAAATAAAATGAGCATTAAAAAAAGACTCTACCTGATCCTTTTTTCCATTTCTCTTGTAATCCTGGCGGGAAGCACCGGATATTATATCTTGTTCGGTGGAAAGCCGAGATTTATGGATTGTGTCTATATGACGGTAATTTCCCTGACTACCGTAGGATTCGGTGAAGTGATAGAGATTACGGGAAACATTCCTGCCGAGATATTCACCATGCTTCTTATTACCTTCGGCATGGGTATTATTTTGTATGGCATAAGTACCGTAACGGCTCTGATCATTGAAGGAGAACTTTCAGGAATATTGAGGAAAAAGAAGATGTTTAAACGAATAAGCAAAATGAAAAATCACTATATTGTATGCGGTGGAGGAGAGACCGGACGCCCGGTCATCGAAGAGCTTGAAAAAAACAAGGAATCTTTTGTGCTGATCGAGCAGGATCAGGAAAATATCCAGCGATGCAAATCGATGCAAGACCTGATCTATATTGAAGGAGACGCCACCGAAGATGAAAATCTGGTGGCAGCAGGCATAGAAAAGGCAGCCGGAATCATCATCACCCTTCCTTCCGATAAAGACACCCTTTATGTCACCATGAGCGCAAGAATGCTCAACAAGAACATACGTATCATCAGCAGAATGATAGATCCAAAGCTGGAGCCGAAACTTAAAATGGCCGGAGCAAACAGGGTGGTGTCTCCCAACACCATCGGGGCGCTTAGAATGGCCTCAGAAATGATTCGTCCCACCGTCGTTGATTTCCTCGACCGGATGCTCCGCAGCAAACAGGGTAACTTAAGGATTCATCAAATCGAGATCCGGGAAAATTCCGCTATTGCAGGCAAAAATCTTCATGAATCCGGGTTGAAGGCCAAGTTTAACCTTCTTATCCTTGCCGTAAGACATGATAACGGGGAAATAGAGTTCAATCCACAACCCTCACAAGTGCTGAATGCAGGAATGACGTTAATCATCATGGGAGAAGTGGACAACATTGCCCGGGCCAAAAAGGCATTTTGATTTATAAGAAACAGATTTCTTTTAATTTCCATATTTAGATCATAATATCCCTATAAATAGAAAATAAATAATTGACCGGGGCTAAACAATCCAAGAGAAATATTTGCCTTGGTTGTATTTAATATACAGCTGTGGTGCATTTGCGAGTAGCCTTTTTTGGTTCCGGTCTATCCGGTTTAGGAGTGATGGGCATGGAAGGAACATGGGTGCAACGGTTTTTATCGGTTGCATTTCCCTGGGTATTTACATTTGTAGCGGTTGTTTTGCTTCTTCGGAACAACCGCAAAAACAAGAATCCCCTGGAATGGAGCCTGGTCGATCGATGCCTCCTTCTTATCGCACTGTTTTGCTTTGTGGGAGGAGCAAGCAATCTTGTAATGGGCATTGCTGAGTCCATATATTTTGAGCGCTTGTTTTGGATTAATTGGGACTTTGCTCAACCCTATTATCATATAAATCGAAGTATCGGTCTCCCCTGGATACTTTTCTTGCTTTTTGGTCTATGGTTACGTCGGCGTTCCCCGGAAAATCGAGCTTTTGCCCACACAGTTATTCAATACAACGCAGTCCATGTATCATTTATCTGTTATATATTTGGGCCGGTTACCCACCCCGGCCCTTTCCTTTTGGGGATGGCTCTGGGGACGCTCACCTTTCTCCTTTTTGAACGGAAAATAGCCCTCCCATGGATGGTAACATTCACCGTTTTCACTGTGGGCTCGTCAATTGCCACCTGGGCTGGTATGATTCCTTATGCCCCCATCTATGCAGCGTCCGCTTTTAGCGGTGGGAAGATCGAGACATATTATTTTGTCGGGACCTTGGCGTTTGTGATGGTGGTCTTTCTTCTAATGCTTCTCCTTGCCGCCTATATATTCACCCGGTGGAGAGATCGGGAGACAAAGGTGGCTGAAATGACAGATCTTCTAAAAAAGATGTTTGGCCGATATCTATCCACAGAGGTCATGAACTCACTGATTGAGAATCCGCTTGCCCTTGAATTGGGGGGAGAGAAACGGCGGGTAACAATCATGATGACGGATTTGAGGGGCTTTACCGCCCTGTCGGAGCGTCTTGAACCAGAGCGCGTAGTTCAGTTGCTCAATTCCTATTTCGAAGTAATGGTGGAGGAGGTTCTAAAATACAACGGTACGATAAATGAAATTATCGGCGACGCACTGCTTGTCATTTTTGGTGCACCAAAGGAAATGCCGGATCGTGTGGAGCAGGCCATCGCCTGTGCCATTGAAATGCAGAACGCGATGGTGCGGGTGAACAAGGAGAACCGTACCAATGGTTTTCCCGAACTTGAAATGGGAATTGGCCTAAACGAGGCGGAGGTAATCGTCGGAAACATTGGATCGAGCAAGCGAAGCAAGTATGCCGTGGTAGGCAGCGGGGTGAATATGACCAGCCGGATTGAATCTTACACCGTCGGAGGGCAGATACTCATTTCGGAATCGGCCCTCAATCAGGCGGGTGAGATTTTGCGCATTGACGACCAGCATGAGGTGTTTCCCAAGGGAGCCGAAACACCGTTAAAGATATACGAAATTGGTGGTATTGGTGGCCGCTTCAATCTCGCCTTGGAGGAGAAAGACCCGGCCCTGGTTATTCTGGCACGGCCGATTCCAATGAGGTACACGGTGCTGGCAGGCAAGCACGTGGGGAAAAAAGGCATTGAGGGCTTTATGGTCAGGCTTTCTAAGAAATGTGCTGAGATTACCCTAGACGAACCGATTGAGCTGTTGAACAACCTGAAAATGAACCTAGGAGAAGTGGACCAAGAACTAATGGGAAAGGATTTCTATGGAAAGATCATAGGGCAATCGGGAGAGAACAGCCGTTCGCACGTGGTTCGATTCACCTCGGTACCAGCAGAGGTCAGATCTTATTTTCAGGCGCATCGGCAACATGCCAGCTGATGCAGGGCCGGCTGATTGTGTGTCAAATTTAGTTGACACACATCATGTTGCGGATCGCGTCGGGTGCCGAATCCCTTGATGAAAAGGGTGTAAAGGTAATTATCAGAGGTCAGGACCTGAGAATATGAATAATCTGTTTGAATATTTCGGACAAATACATAGACGCAGCCTGTAAGAAGTCCAGATCAGTATAATCGCTTATGTGTATAGGAATAAAAAATGAAGATATATAAGTTCAGAGTTTCTATTATAGGAATCCCAAAGCTGTATCGAATAATCGAGGCTTCCGAGAATTGCACTTTTAATGATTTTCACGATGTGATTTTCCAAGCATTTGACAGGTACGATGAGCACCTTTATTCATTTTTTATCACCCGAAAGGACACCAAGAATATTCGGAACATTTATGATGCTCCAGAAATAACGCATCCCATGAATGTTGAAGATATAATGGGTTTTGACAAAAGGAAGCCATCTACAGCAAACACTCGAATTGGCGATGTCGGCTTGAATAAAAATGATGTTTTTCACTACCTATTTGATTTTGGGGATGATTGGTGGCATCGAATTAAAGTTCAAAATATTAGTGAAACGAAATCCAAAAAAAAACATATAAAACTGATCAAGTCAGCAGGAGAATCTCCACCACAGTATCCGGACTATGATGATTATGATGAAGAATATGAATGAAAAATCGTAATTAACATCCTGCTGGAAGGGTCGGCGCAAAAAGCCGCTCCGCTCCTGAGCAGCCTGTTGTCTTAAAATATATTGGAGAACATTTGTTACCGTGTTGAGCTATTTGATTTTTGGAATAACCTATGCATTTGCCGCAGCCGTTCAACCCGGACCGCTTCAGACATACATCATTTCTCAAACCCTAAAAAAGGGATGGCGCTCAACCTTGCCTGCTGCATTCGCTCCGGTTGTCAGTGATATACCTATTCTCATTGTCATCTTATCTCTGCTCAGCACCATGCCGGACAGCTTTATTATCATGTTAAGGCTGGGTGGTGGACTGTTTCTTCTTTATCTCGGATTTAGAGCGTTTAAATCCTGGCAAGCGTTCGATGCAGACCAAACCGTCTTGAACGAATCCGCCCAGCAAACGCTTTTTAATGCCGTAGTGGTAAATCTTTTAAATCCGAATCCGTATTTGGGATGGAGCCTAATTATGGGACCGATTTTTCTACAGGGTTGGAAACTGGCGCCAATGAATGGAATTGCCATGGTGATCGGTTTTTATGTGACTATGGTATTCACCTTAGCCGGAACAATTGTTTTATTTGGATTTGCGCGAAGAATGGGACCCAGAGTGAGCAAAATTATGCTGGGCTTGTCATCCATTGTCTTAGTCGCATTTGGTATTTATCAGTTGTACCTGGGAATAAACTATTATGTACAGGGCTAAATAAATGGCCTGAACAAAGGTATTTATCCGACCTGTTCACCCACTGTTTTTCGTGTCCTAAGTTCGTGGTGAGCTGAATTGCGATTAAATAAATTTATGAAAAACTCATTGTTCAAAAAATATTATTATACCGGCATTGGCTTATATTGTTTTTCCTTTTTTCTTCCTTCTGCCGTACTTTTTAATAATGGAAAACCCATCTATGGTTTCCAATGTGCCTTTTTGGTAATAGAATTACTATTTGATTATAAAAATTTTTGGGGACTATTATTAGGAATATTCGTAAATCTGGCTAATTTAATTACACTTCTTGTTTTCATCATTCATTTTAAAATTAAACCCCGAAAACTTTATCTTCTACAATTTATTGCATTTGCATCATCCACCTACTGGTTCATACAGGCTTTATTTGAAAGTACCATACCTGGCTTACTGATTGGATATTGGAATTGGGTGTTTAGTCTATTATTTTTATCGGTGGTGATGTTTCTCTTTAGAAATTCAACAGATAAAATTCACCATTAACCATTCATAGAAAGCATACAAAAATGTCATCTATTAATCTTTACTAAAAGAAGAATGAATCATCGAGCTACATTGATGCGACAATCACGGATGAGGGCGACCTGCGCATCATCCGCAATTCTTTTGGGCCCGGCGATTATGAGACAGAGGTGACCGCAGCCGTATCAAAAACAAATAAAGATCAGCTGCTCCTTGCGCTTTTAGAACAGATTTACAGCGGAAACAAGAATGCGTTGGAAGATTTTGCAGCCTTTGCCAGATCAAAAAATATCGTGGTGAAAACTTTCCGCTGGCCCTGATTATCCATTTAATAAGCCAGTATCAAAATGATAAAAAAAATATTCAACGATCTTATTTATATTTTTGGGGAATATCCCATCTATATTCTAATGGGTATGGGTTTGATTTACTCTATTATAGAGCTGGTAGAAACCAGATCCTTTATGAAGGTTTTTTCTGCAAATTCCTTATATCAATCGACCAAGAGCATCTTTTTCACTTTGATATTTCTCTCAGTAATCGGTGCATTTGTGTATCGGTCAATTTTTGTTGAAATCAATAAATTTAAAAGAACCGCAAGGACGCTTAACCTCAATTACCGACTGAAAAATCACCCGACAGCAGATAAACTGTTATATGCACCTGTCCTTAAAAGAGGTGAACGGCGCAGCATCGTTAGTCCGATTCTTTCAGGCCGATACAAGGATGCCCAGGTGATTGTGTTTAACTATCGCTACGGTCGGACAGAGTCCGCCGGAGAATCGTATGGTTTTTATTTTCGTTCTGTGGTGGCTTTCTCCGTTAAGGGACATCAGGTTCCCACTTTTTCCTTACACCCGGTCCAATTGGGAGATCGGCTTTTTGAAAAGATCTTCGGTGGCGATGATGTAAAATTTGAAGAGGATGCGGAATTTTCACGACGATACAAGGTAAGTGGGCCGGACAGCATAGTCCTGAGGACTTTCTTTGGGCCAAATCTTCGTCGGGCTTTTATTCAATCACCAACAAAATGGGCGGCCGGAGTCACCGGTGATCATTTTATCATATTCAGAGACAGCAAGGCAGACGACCGTGTAGATTCAGAAGGGTTTGCACCTTATCTGAATGAAGTATATATGATTTATCAAACAGTTTTACCGATAGGCAAAACGAAAAGATAGTTAATGGAGAATATCCGGAAAAATCAATGCCACGTCCTTTCTCGCTTGACGGGATCTTTGGTGGACGTGGCATTCGTTGTTCTAGTTAAGCTTTTTTGTAAAAGCCTTTTCGCTCACTGATGATTTTGCCCTGTTTTTTCAACTTATAAACGATGTTATGAATTTTTTTAGTGGTAAAGCCCGTTTCTTTTTGTATTGAGGCGGTATCAACCCCTTCCTTGTTGCTTGCAATAATATTCAAAACAGTATCGCCGGCAGTCATTTGTTTTTCTTTTTTTGCCTCTGTTTCTTTTTTCGGTTTTGCTTCTTTTTCAGGTACTGTTGCTGCTTCTGTTATGGGTGTTTCAACCGGGCTTTTGTATTGATCGTCTTCTTGGTTATCATCACTTTTTCCCAGGGTATCTTTAAGTTCATCAAAACCCAGGTAAATGGCCAGCCCGCCACCAAGCAAAAGCATGACAGGAATGAAACCGGCTAAAATTGAAAAAAAGGATTTCCACCAAATCAGCATACCAATAATACCGATGGCAGCTGCAATTGCTCCTCCAATTAATGTTTTCATAAGGGGCCTCCTTGAATTTTAAAACTGTCTTTCGAAAAATTCTTTCTTTTTTTTTAGGGTAATATCATGTTATGTGATAAGGGGTTTTCGAAATAGCCCCGGTCGTTTGACTTATAATAAGTCATTGAATACTTTTAAGTTATCAAGTTGATTATGTCAAGTATGCAACGCACTATTTAACGTTTAAACGAAAGCCATGGTTTTAAACAAAGAGCACCGGGGCAATAGGGCCTATCAAAAGGATTGAACCCTTCAGGCTATGAGCGATGTGCTGTGATCTACGATCTAATAAATTGCGAAGTCATTTATTCAAAGGCCAAGTACAGTGATCGAACCAGATATGACACCTCAAACCGTAACAGGACCGGATAAGAAAAAATCTGTAAGTGTTCATCGTGCTTTTATTTATGGCGCCAGTGCCCCCGGTCTTGGTGAAATCTATGCAGAGTCGCGCATTCGTGGTTTTGTTACCGCAGCCGTGTTCCTTTTTTTCCTGGTGTGGTTTAACTGGCTGGTAATCGATATGATGCTGCGTGTCATGGATATTCTTTTTCAAAGACTGAATCCGGCCAGGGGGTCTGTATTGTCCGACCTTCCCATTTTTTCTCTCGGGATCTCTTTTTTAGGGATGTATTTTATCTGGTTATGGGCCATGATTTCATCTGTGGCTGTGGCGGTCACGTATCGGCAGCAAAACGAACGGCCCCCACAGGAAAGTGTCCCTTGGGGGATCGCCATGTCCTGGTTTTGTCCGGGGGCGGGACAAATGTACACCGGCTATCGGCAATTCGGCTATATTCTGTTTGCCGCAAACCTTTTGGGAATATTGCTCATCATCCCTGCCTATACGCAACTGTTCACAAGTATTTCCCTGCTGGTTAAAAACCAGCAGATATCCGCATCAAATCCATATACACTGATCAATATTATCAAGGAACATATGATCATATTGGACTATAGTTTTGGCAACCTCATTCAGGAAACTGTCAGGTATGGCGCCATATCAGCTACAGTCTCAGCTTTAACCCGGAGCTCTTTATACCCTGATGAAAAATGGATCAAACCCTCTGCACCCTACGGTATCGGCCTTTTTGCCGCAGGGTGGTTGTGCCCGGGCTGCGGACAACTTTTACAGAAACGAGACAGGGCCGGCTGGTATGTTTTTGCCGGCTACGTGGGCAGTATTATAGTCATTGGTCTTTTGATTAAAACAGGTTTTATTTCGGCGATAAAAACGAACACGCTTTCATGGATATCGGTCTTTATCCAGTGGGGGGCGATGATCGAAGCCCTTTTTTATATGATAAAATCTAAAGGAGAGAAGGATGTCGTTTATTGAATATGCGTTGGATGAAAATGTAGCAGTGGTCACCCTAAACAGTGGAGAAAACCGGTTTAATCCTGACTTTCTCGGGGCTTTCCTCGATGTACTGGATGAGGTGGAAAATGAAACACAGGCCACCACACTGGTGGTAAAATCTTCCCATGAAAAGATATTTTCCAATGGAATTGATCTTGAATGGCTGGTCCCGGTAATACAAAAGGGCGATATACCCACAGCAAAAAATTATTTCTATCAACTGAACGCTCTTTTTAAACGGATTGTGACCTACCCCATGATTGCCGTGGCTGCCATCACCGGTCATGCCTTTGCAGGGGGTGCAATATTGTGCTGCGCCTTTGATTTCAGATTTATGCGTTCGGACAGGGGATATTTTTGTTTTCCTGAGGTTGATCTGGGCATACCCTTTCTGCCCGGCATGAACGCCATGTTAAAAAAGGCAATACCGCTGTATAAGCTGGAAGAGATGGAATATTCCGGAAAGCGCCTGACTGCCGAAGAATGTGAACAACACCATATCATAACCAAAGCCTGCCACATCAACCAGCTTATGGATGAAACGCTCGCTTTTGCCAAAACCATGAACAAAAAGCGGGCGGTCATCAAAGAGCTGAAAAAAAGGCTCAATAAAGATATTATTCATGCTTTGGATGTTGAGGATGTGCCATATATTGAATCAGGCAAGTTCAATATTTGACGGTCTTGTAAAATATCCAACTTCTGCGTTATGCTGCATTTCGCAATCATTCAACGTACGAAAAGTACGCCTCATGATTACAAAATTTGCACGCCTTGAATTTGAACCTTTTACAAGACCGTCATATTTGATCGTTTCCTAAAAGCAAAAAACACTTTTTGTGAAACGTTTTAGCTATATGATAAAATGGATAATTGAATTAATTTACACCCAAAACTTAACACATAGAACCTGATGAATTCGGCTTTTTTAAATTCATCATTATCTAGGGTAATTTTTAAATTGGCTATTTGCAAATTTTGCGGAAAGGAAAAAACCGGAGCAGCGTCCTGTATTGAAAGTTTTATTCTTATCGATAAAAAGAAATACAGACCCATACCTTATACCAAACCCACAAATATTTTTACCAAAAAACAAAATCAAACACGGTGTCCGGACTGCAATATCAAACCCGGAGGATATCATCACGTTGGATGCAGTATGGAAATTTGCCCCAAATGTAACAGAAGATGGGTTCAGTGCCGGTGCCAGGGAGTAAAAGTTAAAATTGATGACATCAGAAACCAGGAATGCAAAATCATCCGGTTTAATGAAAAAAAATAGAGGAGGAAAAGCATGTCAGATTTATTTGAAATCATCAGGGAAAGAAGAAGCGTAAGAAAATATGAGGAGAAGGATATCCCGGAAGACATCCTTAACCAGGTGCTTGAAGCGGTCAGATGGGCACCGTCTTGGGCCAACACCCAGTGCTGGGAGATCGTGGTTATCAAAGACCCATCGGTGAAAGAAAAACTGCAAACATCCTTTCCCCCAAAGGGAAATCCCGCAACCAAGTCTGTGGTGGCTGCACCGGTGGTTCTGGCCCTGTGTGCCAAGCTGAACAGTTCAGGATATTATAAAGAGATGGTAACTACAAAATTCGGTGACTGGTTTATGTTTGATCTTGGAATCGCTGCACAAACCCTCTGCCTTACCGCTCATGACCTGGGCCTGGGAACCGTAATCACAGGACTGTTTGACCATGACAAGGCAAAAGAAGTGATAAAAGTGCCCGAAGGCTACGAGCTGGTATCCATTATTCCCCTGGGGTATCCTGCCAAAAAATCTTCAGCTCCAAAGCGAAAAGAGGTGGCTGAGTTTATCCATTATGACGAATTTTAGTCTTTTCTCCCATTCTGGATAAGATTCTCCTTTTCCTTTGTTGTGGCCCTGAACGGCGCAATGTCACCAGGGCCACTTCATAGTTATACCACTTCTTTTTTCATTTTATAATGCCGGATGGCCGATCTCACCCCATTAATCATACTGACATTTCCCAAGCAAAAATATTTGATTAAATAATTCTCCTTTAGTTTTAGCGCCCTAACTATTTGTTTTTCTGTGTATCCTTTGCCCCAGAACTTGATGATGTTGCCATACAGCTCTTCTAGAAAGGCAAGTTTTTTTTCTACCCGCTTTTTCCCCTGTTCCTCTTTAGGGTAATGACTGCAAAGCAGCATATCAAAATCCAGTTTCAATATTTTCTTTAAAGATTTGATCTGGGTTCCCAAGTCTTCATCTGAACGGAAAAACTTGATTTTATCCGCCAGGTAAAGATCCCCTGAAAACAAAACACCCGCGTCTTTCAACAAATAGACGGTATGATCTTTTGAATGTCCCGGTGCATGAACAGGAACCATCTCCCCCCAAGCAGTCTCTATTTTTTGGGGAACAGGCTCTATTGTTAAAGGGGTTGTTTTTCCCCACACATATTTTTGATACGGCAGGATATTAAACGAGGCTTTCATTTTTTCCTTTGTCAACAAATGTCCAAATACCGTTGTGTCATAGCACTGCTTAATTGCGGCTGCATTGCCACTGTGGTCTTCATGATGATGGGTCAAAAAAATTCTTTTTATATTGTAGTCCCCTGCAATCTCAAGCGCTTCCTTTTGCATATGGGATTGTCCGCTATCCACCATCAGGTCGTCAAATATGTAACAATAAACCGTCAGCAAAGGCGGGCCAAACAGAGACCAGCCCAACTTAACTCCTGTGATTCCCTTAAAATCGTATTTTTTGCAAAATCTCATAATGCCCTTTTACTCAGTGCAATAAAGTAATTCTCAAAAATATGTTCCGTTTTAAATGAGGAAACTGTCTGAGTGTATTAGAAATCGTTAAGAAAGAACTTAAATGCAATATGGTTAATTTATTGTGGTCGTTGTCATACCGAAATTAATTATACTAAAGGCAGTGAGTTCTTTGTTTACGATTTCTTATATACGAGTTTCTCATCGTTTAAAACGGAATATATTTTTGAGAAACAGTATAAACTTAAAATTTGATGTTTTTATCCAGCTGTCAAGAATGATTCAATAAACTTTTCCATTTCGTTTTTACCAGCGTATATGGCAAAATGTCCATCGCACCGTATGTTCGCTTCAAGTGACAGCAGCAGTTCCCTGAAAATCTTAAGCCTTCAGTCTATCCACCTGAGTAGATACACTAAATGTAATATAAATCAAGAATAGATGCTCTGCATACTTTTCATGTCAATCTGCTTGATAAAATTTATACCGAAAACGCGTCTCTAAGAATGTTGTTCGCGTGCTCTGCCAACCCATAAACCTGTGTGCCCAAAAATTCCCCGGAAGCTGAGAAGAAGGAAACGTTGACTTAAAAACGAAAAATTAATAATAAAGAGGAAATCCTGGATGCTTGTCAAAAACTACTTAAATAAAAAGGAGACAGTCAAATGGTCAAGGAGATTGCCGCGCAAGAGCTCAACCCAAAAAACTTCATTGATGAGAAAGTCATAGAAATCCAACGAGTTGTTGGGGACGGAATAACGATTAATGCACTCTCGGGAGGTGTTGATTCGTCCACGGTCACGATGCTCGGTCATCGCGCCCTGGGAAACCGCCTTAAGACCGTGTTTATCGAAAACGGTCTGATGCGTGAGGGAGAGTCCGAAAAGGTGGTCGGTCTTTTTAAAAAGCTTGGCGTCACGGTTGATGTTGTTGATGCACAAAAAGAATTCTTTGCCGCACTCCAGGGAATCGCGGATCCGGAAGAGAAGCGCGAAGCGATTACCCAGACTTTTTACCGGGACGTATTCGGACGCCTCGTCAAGGAAAGTGGTGCAAAACATCTTCTCCAGGGAACCATATTGACAGATATTGACGAAACCGTTGCAGGGATAAAACGGCAACACAATGTTTTTGATCAGCTCGGAATCGACCCGAAAGAGTCTTTTGGCTATCACATCATCGAACCGCTCATTCAGCTTCGCAAAGACGGCGTGAGAAAGGTAGGTGAAGCCCTTGGGCTCCCGGCAGAAGCCTTTGACCGCATTCCATTCCCAGGCCCTGCACTCGCAGCACGTGTGATCGGTAAAATAACCCCGGAGCGTATCGAAACGGTTCGAAAGGCAACCGCTGTGGTCGAACGATTGCTCAAGGACACCGGTGCATTCCAGTATATGGCGATCCTACATAAAGACCGTGTGACCGGCATGCGGGACGGATTGCGCGATTTTGGTCAGCAGATCGAGGTGCGCTGCTGGGAGAGTATAGACGCGCGGGTCGCCACACCGTCACCGCTTTCTTACAAAATTCTCGAGGAACTCGCCGCCGAAGTCATGACCTCCGGCCCAGCCGGAGGCTTGCATAAAGCCCTATAAGGGCATCGATACTGATAACCCCTTAAGGGGTATTATTGTGTTAAAATTACTGTTCTGCGACCAAATCCATTTTT
>JAXHVO010000023.1 GCA_034189135.1 Thermodesulfobacteriota bacterium
TATTAAGGGTTGAGCGAAGCGAATCCATATATGTAGATTAAGATGGTCGTTTTGGTATGATAAATGATTTGAAATGAGAAAAGATGGGCCGGAAAGCTACCGCGAAGCGGTTTCGTTCATCAGTAGGTTCGCTTAACCTTTGGTATTCTCAATAAAACGGTAGATATCAGTTGCGGAAATTCCTGCGATATTCGATTTAAATCACAGTTTACCAGGATTTGACAAACCGGGCGTTGCCGGTGTAACCTTCAGATATCCATTTGATATTTGCAATAAACTCATCGATTTTGATAGTTGGTAATTTCTCAATATATCACCACCTGAAAATATTTAAGGATTGATAGAAAAGTCTCAAATCCTTCTCTGCTAAAATTACTCATCTTTTAAAGAGATTGAAAAGACTATGTTTCATACAGGATCAGAACTTTTTGAAAGATTTAATTTATCTCTTGAATCTGAAATAATTTATTCTGACTATAGTAGAAGTATGATTTTCGTTTATCGACACGCAATTAAGTTCACAGACAAAGCAATCCTAATCCTATACCCGGCCAAAGACCATGGCGATTGGATTGAAGCTGAGAGCATTGATTTCAGCCCTTGGGAGAACATAATCGGATTCCAGAATTTTCGAGGGAGTGATGCTATAGAGGAATTTTCACGCCCTGAAATAGACAATTGGCTCTCGACAATTCCTACTTCTTGCCTCCAGTATCCATTCCTTTATGCCCGACAAGGCAAAGTCGCCTATATTGTTGAAGGGGTTCCGAAATCGGCACACAGCAGAAAAGGGAAAGAAAGATTAAAACAAGAGGTCCTGAAACGAAAAGATCTAATACAAGAATATTTCGGATCACCAGCCACAGGCCCCGTAGAAATTATGATTGATATCTTCTCATCAGACTTTAAGCGATTACCTGATGTGGACCGAGCATCAATAACAATCATGGATGCTTTTGAAGGAGCTGTTTATGAGAATGATAAACAAGTTAGGCATTTACAGCCCCGTGTATTTTCATCCACTTCGGCATTTATAAAGCTCGAATGTCAGACAGAACCCATGGAGGGTTATACTGTTGAAAATATTACAGCGGGCTCACTTTATCCTCTCGCTACAGGTGTTCTTGACTACTATGTAGTTCGAATAAATACATACAGAAGTTAAGCCAACAATTCACTGGTGCCGACCCAAAAAGCAGGGCGGCGCAGTTTGACCATTAAGTTTACGGTGGAAATGGAAATGAAGCAACTTGAAAGTGGAACTGTCATATCAGACTCAGGCAAAGTTCTTCAATTCAGTATCGACAACTTCGTTCAAAATATATGCCTTGCTGATAATTGTTTCATCTGTTCAGCGACGCGAGATGAAAGACAGTTCAATGATGAGCACATTATTCCTAGATGGGTCTTGAAGAAATACGAACTTTATCAGAAGTTTATCACACTGCCAAACGGTAAAAAATTTCGGTACGACAAGTACAAAATTCCTTGTTGTAAAGAATGCAACGGTCTACTCGGTCAAACATTTGAAGACAAGATATGTGATGCACTTTCCAAGGACTTCGACACCTTCCGAATTTTTCTTTCCGAGCACTATCCGCTCTTATTTGTTTGGATGGCATTGATATTCCTGAAAACACACCTAAAAGACAGATTCTTTCGTGAGGAATTTACCAAGGAGGAGAAGATCAGCGATTCTTATGACTGGGAGACGCTTCACCATATTCACTGTCTTGTTCTGGCAGTCTGTAACGGAATCGCTATTGATCCGAAGGCGCTGGGAACCTTGATAGTCTTACCTGTTGTAAAGTCAGATTTCTACGATCCATTCGACTATACAGACCTGTACTATTGTATGACCATGCTTATCAAATTCGGTGAAATTGCAGTCTTGGCTGTTTTGAATTACTCATGTGCCGCCATGAACATTCAAAAAGATATTCTTAAGCGTATTCGAGGTCGACTAAATCCGCTGCAACTTAAGGAGCTAGTAGTAAGATTTGCGCACTGTAACATCTCATTGATAAACAGACCTGAATTCTTTACGTCTGTGGATACTAAACAAAACCTAATCAAGATTGAGGCGAAATTGCCAGAAAGGTTAGAAATTCAGGAATTCAATAGGAAGGAATATGGTGCAATGTTGTACGAGTTTCTCAAGCCTGTGCTCCAAAACTATAAAAGCCACAATAGGGAGTGGGAGGTAGAACACTTAAAAGCTGGCGATTTGTCATATCTATTTGACGAAAATGGAAAGTTCAATGAGCGTTCAATTGTTTTTAGAAATAAAAGTGGAAATGAAATAGTTGAAACCTAATCTGGCGTTTTACTCGGAATTTTGTTCCGCCTTGCTCCACACAATCCGCTTAACTATTCGATAAAGTACAGATACTCCAACATATCCAAACTTTGAGAGCCACCTAAAAAGTAGTGATATTTTATTGTCAATCGAAGCCCTAACTTGCTTTCCAATTGTTTCAAATCAAGTATAGGTCAGAGCAGATTATCTACTGCGTTGGTTCGGTTTTTAAGAAACTCGACATACTAATATTTATAGTCTAGTCCCTGAAAAATCACCCCGTTTTTTTATCACACTGATTTTTAGCGGGGGTAAACGAGCATTGGAGAGATGCCATCCGGCGCTTAAACTTTCTACAAATTTCTTTACACCGTGTCGGAAAGCTTTAGGCTGAATTTTCGGGTTTTTTGTTTTAAAGATCCGGTTTTTTGAGGGATAAATGAACGTTCGGTGAATGAGGCTTCATGGTTTCTGTCTATCAGTATAAGTGAGGACGAGCGTGTTCCGTAAATGTCACTGGTAATAAATACCGGAGAAAGTATTCGTTCCCAGTTAAGGTCGATACCCGTGTCCGGAAGTTTGCTGTCAGGGGCAACAGTCCGGTCGGCAAGGAGGCGGAAAATATCTTCAGCATTGATTGGTTTTTCTCCGGCAACAAGTTTTTTAAGACCTTCCTTTCCTTTTTCCACCTTTGGCCAGGGTGTATCAAGCAGGTGGTTGCTCAGGCCGTAAAGCCCGGGTTTCAGTTCTTTAATCTTTTCTGTTTTATTTGAATAGTAATACAGCTCGTTTTTGTCCCCGATAAGCAGGTTGAACCCGTTATACCTGTATCCAATGGTTTTGACGTGTTTAAGATATGTTTTAGGAGCCTCTGTTCCCTTGAGATAATCACTGACCAGAAGACCGCGGGATGGCGCAGTTGGGTCGACCGGAGGCGGCTCACGAAAATTTGTAATAGCGGCAATTCGACCGGTTTTAGTTATTCCCAGCCAGGTTCCCTCTCCTTTAAGATCACGTCCGGCCAGCACAGCAGGTGCATCATCCCATAGCGCCAGTGGACTGGTAGGGCGATCATAAAATTCATCCCTGTTGGCTGCAAGGATCAGCCGGTAATCAGGATGCTGGTGGTATGAAAAAATAATCAGGCACATTTTCTCTCCATTGACCTGGTATGTATTAGTGTGTTATAGACCCTACACTAAATTTTGTTAAGTAAAAACTAAAAAATAATCAGGAGGTTTCGACAATGAGAGATGTGGTAATTGTAAGTGGGTCCAGAACGGCTATCGGTTCTTTTGGCGGGGGATTAAAGAGTGTTCCTGTGGTCGAGCTTGGATCGATCGTAATGAAAGATGTTTTGAAACGGATTAAACTGAAACCGGTAATAAATGAACAAATGCAGGAAGCTGCACCGGATAAACTCAAAGACCAGGGAATGATCGACCTTGAAAAAAAATCGTACGATTTTGATGATGCTTTTGTTCCCGTGACCATAGATGAGGTAATTATGGGTAATGTGCTCCAGGCCGGACAGGGGCAGAATACAGCGAGACAATCCATGATCGGCGCAGGAATTCCAAAAGAGACTCCGGCATTTACCATAAACAAGGTATGTGGGTCCGGGCTTAAAGCGATTGCACTGGGCGCTGCGGAAATAATGACAGGGGGATCAGACGTTGTTCTTGCAGGTGGTCAGGAAAATATGAGCATGGCTCCCATGGCTTTACCAAAGGCTCGCTGGGGGCATAGAATGGAGCTTACCGGTAAAGGTGATATATATGATTTGATGGTGTTTGATGGACTGTATGAAATTTTTTATGGCTACCACATGGGGCTGACCGCGGAAAACATTGCATCCACGTATGAGATCGGCAGGCAGGAGCAGGATGAGCTGGGTGTTTTAAGCCACTCCCGCGCGCGAATGGCGATCGAAGAAGGCATCTTCGGCCAGGAAATCGTTCCGGTGGTAATAAAGACACGTAAGGGTGAGATCGTATTTGACGTCGATGAACGCCCCATGGAAACGAGCATGGAAAAAATGGCAAAATTAAGGCCGGCATTTAAAAAGGACGGAAGTGTAACAGCCGGTAATGCTTCTGGAATCAACGATGCAGCAGCGGCAGTCCTGCTGATGAGCGCTGATAAGGCAAAAGAGATGAACCTTGAGCCAGTGGTGAAAATCAAAGCATTTGCTTCAGGTGGTGTTGATCCTGCCTACATGGGCCTTGGCCCTGTTCCCGCAGTGCGGAAAGTGTTAAAGACTGCAGGCATGACTTTGGATGATATTGACATGATTGAGTTAAATGAGGCCTTTGCAGCGCAGGCCATTGGCTGTATGCGTGAGCTCGGGATTGATAATGAAAGACCCAATGAGCTGGGAAGCGGTATCTCCCTGGGCCATCCTATCGGATGCACCGGCGCCCGCCAGATGGTATCCGGAATGAACCAGATGAAGCGCAAAGGGTATAACACAGGTCTGATTACCATGTGCATCGGTGGAGGAATGGGTATGGCCATGATTATTGAGCGATAAATTGTCAGGTGGATAGGCTGAAGACTGAAGACTGTCAGGAAAAAGCGCATCTAAAAGCCGTGTTTGATGCAAGAATTACATTCCGCCAAACTACGGAAACCATACTTTTTCTTGCCCAGCGTAACCAGAGGGGAAGCATGGGTGCCCTCTTCAGCCTTCAGTCTAAACAGCTTCAGCCTGACTACATCGGTGATTACAGTCAAAAAAATAAACCTTGCTTACAGTTAAAAAGGATCTTAAGCCACCCTCATCCACAAAAATTAATAGACTCACTTCATCTCTAACAAACGCTGAATCTCCAATTGAACATGCCGTTGGAAAGAGTAAGGTTATCATGCGATCGAATAAGCGTTACCCAAACCTTGCTTATATTCATTCATGATATTTTCCTTCTAAAGGGTTTGGTATGTTGTAGATGTATAACATGCCATAAAGTCGGCAAAAGCCTCTCAATCAGTCCGCTGGTTGGAAAAATCTATAATACAGCTATAAGATCGCAGACGATGAAAATACGAAGCGCGACACAAATAGATCTTCAAGACATTGCGGCGATTCATATCGAAAGTTGGAAAGATTCTTATTCGGATGTCCTACCAGCAGAATTCCTGGCCGAAAAAATCAATAGAGAACTTGAACGGTATTGGAATGAAGTTGAAATACAAAGTGACGACATAATATTAGTGGCGGAGAAAGAATCACTGGTGGGGTTCGTAGCGGTTTGGTGTCGACCCATTCCATTCATAGACAATTTGCATGTGATACCATCTCAAAGATCTCAAAAAGTCGGATCTGCCTTAATGAAGGCAGTGGCGAAAGAACTTATCAACAAGGGGCACAAAACAGCTTATCTTTGGGTATTTGAAAGTAATGAAAGAGCGATACGCTTTTACGGGCGATTGGGAGGCATCCAGAAAGAACAATCAATGAAAAACATATTCGGATATGATGTCCTAAGCCGAAAGATCGAATGGTATGATGTATCCAAAATATGTGAGAACTAATATACGTATGTTCGCTCAACAACAGAATTCAGGCTGACACCAGAAGCCGGCGGGATTTTTTCTCGAGTTCGAAAGGCTTCGGACGTTTTTTTGTGCATCCGATTCAGAGGTTGGCATGAGACGTAAATGTCAGAAGAAAAATTCAAGATAAGCTGGTAGTGGAAACGATATGCCAACAGAAAAGGCAGCCAAGGATTTAGCAAAACAACTCAGGAACGTAGGGCCCAAGCTGGCGGCAAAGTTAATTGAGGCGCGAATTGATTCCCCTGAAAAGCTGAGGCAGTTAGGGGCAAAGAAGGCATTTGAAAAAATGTACGCCGCTGGTGATTCGTATGGTGATTTTAACGCTGCCTATTTATATGCCTTAGAAGGCGCCATTCGCGATTGTGATTGGCTGAAAATTCCGAGCAAAATTAAGCAAAAATACAAGGAATACGCTCAGAGCCTTCAAACAAAGAAAAAGTTGAGGGCCAAAGTGATTAACTCAGGCGGCTAAATTGATGGCATTTCGATAATAAATACGATTTATGGATCTGTGACCTTTAAGAAATACCTGACGGTAAAAACGCCACTGGTTAGCTCAACGTTTACTAAAGAGAATAATGCAGGTTGATTATCTAGACTATTTACCAGATGATTTCACATCTTCAGCGATACAGCTTTATTTCAATGCACTCCAAGAGAAGTTTGCGCCGATTCTCAGCAGTGACGGCAGAGCACTACAAGCACTGGCAAGCAATATTGAGACAGGCAAATGTCTAGTTGCTATCTATGACGAAAAGCTTGTGGGCATCATGGGTATTCAGACAAGCAAGGGTGGGTTTGTGAACCCAAGTCTGAAAGTTATGGTCAGGATATACGGAATACTTGGTGGCATTCTTCGCATGGGTGGTTTGGCAATACTTCACCATATAACCACTACTGATGAGCTATATGTCGGTGGTGTCGCTGTAGCGCATGAGATGAGGGGAAAAGGCATCGGATTAGGTTTGTTCGAACTGCTGGAGCGGATTGCATTGAAAAAAGGTATCCGAACGATTTCTCTTGAAGTAATAGATACGAATCCAAGGGCTAAAACCCTATATGAACATCTCGGCTTTGTAGTAATGAAGACTAAAACAATCTGGCCGCTGAATTTATTCGTAAAGTTTCCTTTCAGATTGACATCCCTTATGGTTAAAACGATAGGCTGACCAACGTATCCAGCCGACGCGTTACGGGAAGCGCGGCTGACGCTTGTCGTTGAGATGCTTGTGATAAGGAGATCACGTGAATCAGAAGTGCAGATTAATCATACCAGTGCTGATCGGGGTCTTGGCCCTATGCGGATGTGCGGAAACATATTCAACTGTAAGGATGGGAGCGTCATCCCGGAACTCCTACCTGGGCAACCATATATTCTCCATATCGGCTGACGGATTGGAACGACGCTACGTTATTCATGTCCCGCAGGGCTATAACAGCGGCAAGAAGATGCCGGTCGTGATCATGTTCCACGGCGGGGGTGGAACCGCCAGGGCTGCAATGCGGAAGACCGGCTGGGCCGAAAAAGCGGACAAAGAAGGGTTCCTGGCCGTATTTCCCGAAGGGACTGCCCCTGACTCCGCAAGGCCGGGCCGGTTCCGGGACAATCCGCAGACATGGAATGACGGCTCTAAGCGGTTCAGTGTCGGCGCGGTTCGGCGGGACGTTGCCGATGTGGCGTTCGTTACCCAGTTGATTGACGACCTGAAGGCCCGCTTCAGCGTCGACGGACGCCGGATTTACACCACCGGTTTTTCCAACGGGGCTTCAATGAGCTTTCGTTTGGCACACGAACTCCCATGGGTTATCGCCGCCATAGCTCCGGTTGCCGGTGCTGATTGGATAGATCACCAGATGTCCGCTCGTCCTGTGCCCGTTTTGTATATAACCGGTACAGCTGATCCGCTTAATCCCATCGATGGGGGTGAGGTTCGTATCGGTCTGAAGTCCCACGGCAGGAAGCCTGCGATCAATGACATGATGGCGAATTGGGTCAAACTCCACCACTGTAAGGAAGAACCACACGTTGTTTACAACAATTACGGGTCAAGGGGCATGGCATATCGCAATCCGAATGGAACTGACGCCGTCATCCTCTACACACTTGACGGACACGGACACCACTGGCCGGGCGGGAAGTCGTTCCTTCCGGAATGGATTGCAGGAGAGAATACTTCCAAGCTAAATGCCACCGATGTTATCTGGGAGTTCTTCGAATCACACTCTCTACCTGCAGTGGATGAAACCGCCAAGAAATTAGCTGATGCACCTGAGAATTCGGGGAAAATACATAAAGTAGCTGAATATCCATCCTACTCGACTGCGTTAAAAAATTGGAAATCCATTAATGATATCGCTGATTGGATAAGACAATATTTTTCTTATGACTTTAATCGTGCACTTGATTTATCGGAAACAAATAGAGGAGATACAAAAAAGGTGGGTGTTTATTCACCTGCAGAGCTTTATTTAAAAAAGAAAGGAGTATGCATAGATTTAGCACGATTCGGAGTCGAAACACTGCGTAAGATTTTCCCGGAATTACATGCAAAATATATAATGATCGAATTTAAGCCGATAGTAATCAGTGGAAAAACAATAAGAAAACATTGGATTGCGTCCTATCAAAAAGAAGGGAAATATTATTATTTTGCCGATTCTAAAAGACCTGGGTACATTTCAGGCCTGTTTAATTGTAAAGAGAAATTTATTCACCAATATGAAAGATACAGAGGACGAAAAATCGTATCATTTAAACAGTTGGATGACTTTAAAAAGAAAAGGCGCTTAAAAAAACAGTATCATCCCCAAAAGTGCGGCACAAGAAGCTGAAAAACAATTGGGGAAATATGCAGAAGCTATATACTATCCAATCGGCCATTTGGACATCTATATTGGAGAAAACTTCGAAAATGCCGTTAGCGATCAATTGGACTTTTTAAAAAAACACATTTGATTGAAGCGTTGGTGACAACTTCATTTAGTCTTATTTGAACCATGTGTTCCAACTGACAAAAAACAGCGCGTTTAACCGGCATATTTTAGCTTCGGCGTTACCGGGTGTGGTTGTTTTACCAATAGCTTTCCCTGTTTTTACCGCTGAAGCCCACGTCAGCAACCGAGAAAAGATCAATGTTAAATCTGGTCAGTCAAGCCTTAACACGTATCCGTAGATTAACTGTTACTGAATGCGAGAACGCGTTCAACTGCGCGTTGCGTCGTGAAGATGTCAACCCTTACAAGTACTGGGGCACTTGTCCTGATCTTAACATCGAAACGATAGAGGTGCGCATTGGACAAACTGGCGGAATCATCGTTGTGACGTTTGAGGCCGGCGTACAGACCACCCTGGCGGAAGAGGTCCATTCGCTCGGTGAGCCGGAAGAGTTCGATATTGTTTCCCCACCGCCACACCCTGCTCCAGCTCCCGAGTGGCAACGAAAGTGGAGCGTTGGGTATACATTATTCGGAGCCAAGATCTATTTTGGTTTGGCGGAGGTAGACGATCGTGAGTTACTGACCCACATGTCAAGACACTTCGACCGCCATCAATGTGTTATCCAATGACTGGATGGATTTGATGGGCAGACTAAGCTTAGCAGCAACAGCGCCGGGTTTACTCCTTGGCGGCTGACGCCAGTGTTCGGTCTTGTGAAAATTGGGGTTGACATAATCACAATAAAGTAGTATGTTAGTAGTATGAAAACTAAGACATCAATCACACTTTCAGATGATTTGCTTAAAGCTATAGATCTTTATATTGGAGAGTACAAAAGTCGGTCGGAGTTTCTGGAGAGGGCGGCGCGGAAATTTATTAGTCAATTGGCTCGAAAAAAAGCAGAACAGGCTGATCTTGAGATCATTAATCGCTGTGCAGAGTCACTCAATACTGAGGCGGAGGATGTGCTCTCTTACCAGGTGCCTCTGTGACACGTGGCGAATTATACAGGGTTATGCGACCCTCATCGCGTGATCCGAAAAAATACCGTGTGTTCGTAATCGTAAGTCGCCAAATCCTGATCGATTCCAGATTCTCAACAGTTATTTGTGCTCCGATTTACACGGCCTACGAGGGACTTTCAACTCAGGTTCCTGTTGGAGTTGACGAAGGTTTGAAACATGATAGTGGAATTCACTGCGACGAGCTAATCAGTCTTCCGAAATCCATGTTGACGAACTATATTGGTAAACTCCCCCCCCATAAGCTACACATGCTTGACAAAGCATTAAAAATCGCACTGCAACTAAACGAAGATTAAACAGCCTGCAGCTCATATGAGGGGGAGAGGAAACAAAGATTCCAGGGGCCAGGGGTTCAATGGGTTGTTTTCTTAAGATTTTATCAGCTATTCTAGCATTCGTTCGATTTTAGTTATGTCTTTATTCAGTGTGTCAACCTTATTTTGGCGAATGCTTTTCCCGGTAAAATAAGTCGTTTTTTCTTTACTTGATCGTCTAATATTGATATAGATCATAAGGTTAACAGGTATCTTGCTTCCCTGGGATTTTTGCTGGAAGCGATTAGATTGGCGCTTTACGCCACATAACCATACGGGAGAAAAAAGAGATGAACGTGAGCAGAAAATTAGGTATTGTGGTTTTTTGTATGGTACCGGCCATTATTGGCGGTGGCATTATTTATGCTATTTTTCACAGCTATATGCCGGTTGTCATTTATGAAATACTTCTTTTATTTACGGCCGGCGCATTTGTCAGCAGATAAAAAGCTGATCGTTCAACTTTGTATGACACCTTTCTTCACTATTGCCTCAGTAAACTGTTTCATATAACTGCTGATGGTATATCATGGCTTTTTTTAATATTCCCTTAACATTACCATGAGACCTTGGAAAAATTAACATTTTCCCAAGGTCTCAACTTGCAAAACCCGGGCACTAAAAAGCTGGAGGCAACATGGGTGAAAAATCTCACCATGACATGATTCTGTGGGTTTTTTTGATATATTTTTTTATTTCCATATTTTTTCTCGGCTGGCTTTTATGGCCCTTTGTATCGACCATCATACTGGCTGCGGTGGTAACAGGAATTTTTAGTCCGGTTTACAACTATTTTTGCAAGAAATTAAGAGCGTCACTGGCTTCACTGGTCACATGCCTGGTTATATTTTTTATTATTTTTGTCCCCATTGTATTTTTTGTAGGGATATTATCCAAAGAAGCCTATGATGTATATCTTATGGCAAAAGGGGCGGTTTTAAGTGATAATATCCGAAATCTTATTGAGGGGAGCAAAGCCATAGATAAGGCAAACCTGATCCTGGCAAATTTTAATATTGTAATCACCGGTGAAGATCTCAACAAGGCCATTTCCGAGGTTGGGAGAGTGGTCGGCCTTTTTCTGTATGACCAGGCAAGGGCAATTACCTCGAATGTGCTTAAATTCTTAGTCAATTCTTTTTTCATGTTGCTTATTATTTATTATTTATTAATAGACAAACAGCGACTGCACGCATTTATCCTCAATATTTCGCCGCTGCCTGATGATCAGGATGACAAACTGTTTCGAAAATTTAAAGATATGGCCGGTGCGGTTCTTATAGGGAACGGACTGGGCGGATTGATACAGGGAATTTTGGGGGGCATTGTGTTTGCCGTTTTTGGTTTAAAATCTCCCTTTTTCTGGGGAGTCATTATGGGATTGGTGGCCTTCCTTCCCATTGTAGGCATCGGCATTATATTTATTCCCGTTGCGCTTTACCTTTTCCTGGTGGGACGGATCGCTTCAGGCATCTTTTTTATTATATTTTACATTATTTTGTCAGGAGGAATAGAATACATCTTTAAGCCGAAACTGGTGGGACAACGTGTTCAAATGCATACGCTGTTGGTATTTCTTTCCATTATTGGCGGTTTGAAACTTTTCGGGATACTGGGTATAATATACGGCCCTCTTATTATAACGGCTTTCTTAACATTAACAGATATTTATAAAACAAGTTACCAAAAACTTGTGGAGTCAGCAGAAAAATGATCGTAACAGATAATTTATCAGAGGTAAGCATCGAAAGTGAGATGAAAAAATCTTACCTCGATTATGCAATGAGTGTCATTATCGGCAGAGCATTGCCGGATGTACGTGACGGTTTGAAACCGGTCCACCGGCGAATCTTATTTGCCATGCATGAGTTGAAAAACGACTGGAATAAACCTTACAAAAAGTCAGCACGAATTGTCGGTGATGTCATCGGTAAGTATCACCCCCATGGCGACACTGCGGTTTATGATACAATTGTCCGGATGGCCCAGGATTTTTCCTTAAGGTATCCCATGGTAAACGGTCAGGGCAATTTCGGTTCGGTGGACGGCGATCCACCGGCGGCCATGCGATATACGGAAGTAAGACTGACACGTCTTGCACATGAGATGCTGGAAGATCTCGAAAAGGAAACCGTCGATTTTACGCCTAATTATGATGAATCTTTAACAGAACCATCTTTACTGCCGGCGAAATTTCCTTCTCTTTTGGTCAATGGGTCTTCAGGTATTGCTGTGGGTATGGCCACCAATATTCCGCCACACAATCTTTCAGAGATCATTGATGCCATCAAAGCAATCATAGACAATCCCAAAATATCCTTTGAGGAACTCCTGACTTTGGTTCCAGGTCCTGACTTTCCTACCGGAGGAATTATATACGGTACCAAAGGCATTTATGACGCATATAAAACCGGTCGGGGAATCATCCGTATGCGGGCCCGGGTGATGGTGGAAAAGGATAAACGAACCCAAAGGGAAACCATACTCATTACCCAGCTGCCATACCAGGTTAATAAGGCAAAGCTTATTGAAATTATTGCGGGTCTGATAAGAAATAAGCAGATTGAAGGCGTGAGATATGTAAGGGATGAATCCGACCGGGATGGCATGCGGATTGCCCTGGGCCTTAAAAAGGGTCAGATTCCCGGCGTAATCATTAACCAGCTTTATAAACATACCAGGATGGAGAGCAGCTTTGGGGTTATTCTGCTTGCCCTGGTGAACAATCGCCCTGAGATTCTGACTTTAAAGGACATACTTCAGCATTTTATCATACACCGCAAGGAGATCATTACCCGCAGGACAAAGTTCGAACTGAAAAAAGCACAGGACCGCGCCCATATCCTTGAAGGACTGAAGATCGCCCTTGATCATCTTGACGAGGTGGTTTCCCTTATCAGAAAATCTAAATCACCAGAGGATGCAAGAATCCAGCTGATTGAAAGGTTCAGTCTCACCAAGATACAGGCTCAAGCGATACTCGATATGCGCCTCCAGAGGCTTACAGGGCTTGAACGGGAAAAAATACTTAAAGAATATAAAAACATTTTGAAAAATATTGCGCGGTATAAAGAGATACTTTCTGATGAACATTTTGTGCTGGAAATTATAAAAGATGAACTCACTCAGATTAAGGAAGAATTCGGAGATCAGCGTTTAAGTGAGATCGTTGAAGCAACCACTGAAATAAGTATAGAAGATATGATTGTGGAAGAAGACATGGTGGTTACCATTTCCCGGAAAGGCTATATCAAGAGGAACCCGATTACCCTTTACCGTAACCAGCAGCGCGGTGGAAAAGGGAAAACCGCTATGGGGACAAAAGATGAAGATTTTGTTGAGCATCTTTTTGTCGCTTCTACCCACCATACGTTTCTTTTTTTCACCAACCAGGGCAGGGTTTACTGGTGTAAGGTATATGATATTCCTCAGGCCGGTCGAATGAGTCTTGGTAAAGCGATTATCAATCTGCTGAATTTGGTAAAAGATGAAAAACTTACCGCAGTACTTGCTGTACCCACATTTGAACCCGGGTATCATATCTTTATGGCAACCAAAAAGGGTGTGGTCAAGAAAACAGATCTGATGTCATACAGCAGACCAAGGGCAGGGGGCATTATCGCTTTGAATTTGGATGAGGGTGATGAGCTGATTGCGGCCAGAATCACCGACGGAACCATGAATATCTTTTTAGGTTCAGCCAGGGGAAAAGCGATACGATTTCACGAATCCGATATCAGGCCATCCGGCCGTATTGCCAGAGGGGTACGCGGAATGCGCCTTGACGAAGGGGATCAGATTATCGGTATGGAGGTGTTAAGCCACGGGCAGACATTATTTGCCATCACCGAAAATGGATTTGGCAAAAGAACTTCGATTGACGAATACCCAGTCCAAAAACGTGGCGGCAAGGGTGTCATTTCCATCAAGACAACGGAACGCAACGGGCTGGTCCTTTCCATACTGCTGGTAGAAGATGATGATGATGTTATGCTTATCACCGATATCGGGAAGATTATACGCATGGCTGTCAGTGGCATTTCAGTTATCAGCCGCAATACCCAGGGAGTGAAACTGATGGGGATGGAGACTGAAGAAAAAGTGACAGGTGCGGCAAGGCTGGCGGAAAAAGAAACATAAAGATGGATGACCAGAATACAGCTTGGGGTTATTTTCATTGAAAACAAACGCAGATATCAATAAAGTAAAAATAGGTGTCGTGGGAGCAGGCAGCTGGGGGACCGCTCTTGCTGATCTCCTTGGTTCAAAGGGTTTTAAAGTAGACTTCTGGGCTTATGAAAAAGAGGTCAAGGAGCAGATTTTAACCCAGAGGGAAAATAAAGTTTTTCTGCCGGGTTTTTCTCTTTCACCCAATTTATTTCCTTCTAACGATCTTTTCAAAGTTGTTTCGGGAAAAGAACTGGTTTTAATTGTGGTTCCTTCCCATGTGATGCGTGAAACAACGCGGCAATTGGCGGATCATGTTTCAAAGGATACCATCATTGTCTCTGCTTCCAAAGGGATTGAGAACCAGTCACATCTAACCATGACCGGTGTTCTTAAAGAAACGCTCCCGGAAATATCGGAGGACCTTTTTGCAGTACTTTCGGGTCCCAGTTTTGCAAAAGAGGTTGTAAATAAAGTTCCCACTGTAGTCACTGTGGCATCAAACCGAACGGAAACGGCCGGATTGGTGCAACATGTTTTTGCCACACCGTTTTTCAGGGTTTATACAAGTGATGACATGATTGGGGTTGAACTGGGTGGTTCCGTTAAAAATGTGATTGCCATAGCCGCAGGGATTGTCGATGGGCTTGGACTTGGGTTGAATACAAGAGCGGCCCTGATTACCAGAGGACTGACTGAAATCCGCCGTTTGGGGCTGGAGATGGGTGCAAACCCGCGGACTTTTACCGGACTGGCAGGCGTTGGCGATCTTATTTTGACATGCACTGGCGGGCTTAGCAGAAATCATACTGTGGGGAAAAAAATTGGAGAAGGGATGAAATTAAAAGAAATTTTATCTGAAATGAATATGGTGGCAGAAGGTGTGAAGACATCGAAGTCAGTGTACAACCTGTCTCGCAAACTTGATGTGGAAATGCCTATCTCCCATGAGATGTATCATATTCTTTACGATGATCTTTCTCCCAAAGAGGCCCTTCACCGATTGATGACCCGTGGCCTAAAAAACGAGTTAGATGAGCTTTAGCTGACAGATAAAAGGTGAAAAGTGAATCAATGACCATGCCGGGAGTCCATAAAGGAGAAGGACACAGGGAGCGGCTTCGCCAAAAATTTCTTAATTCAGGTTTATCGGGATTCCATGACTACGAGGTCATTGAACTGCTCCTGACACTTGGTACGCCCAGAAAAGACTGCAAGAATGCGGCAAAGTCGGCACTAAAAAGATTTAAAACCCTTCAGGGCGTGCTTGAAGCACCTGCCGAAAAGCTTTGCGAAGTTGATGGTATCGGACCGAAGAACCTTTTTGGCATCAAGCTGATACAAGCGGTGGCAGGCCGGTATCTTAAAAAGCGGCTGCTTGAAAAAGATAGTGTCAGCAATTCAAAAGAATTGTTTGATTACCTGTACTACAGCATGAGGGATAAAAACCGGGAGTGTTTCAGGGTGATTTACCTGGATGCGAAGAACAGGGTGATTGAGTCCGAGACACTGTTTAAAGGGACCTTAACCGCCAGCAGTGTTTATCCCAGAGAAGTTGTAGCCGCTGCCATGAACCACCATGCGGCTGCACTGATTTTTGCCCATAACCATCCTTCAGGTGATCCCAACCCATCGAGAGAAGACATATCTTTGACACGCCAACTTATTTTTGCCTGCCGGGTGATGGGAATAACTGTACATGAGCATCTGGTCATTGGCGATAACCGATATTTCAGTTTTGCCGATCAAGGCTATATTGCCCGCATGAATAGAGAATATGAGGCGCAATAAAAAAAACTGCGGAAAGACACGGCATATCGCTGAAAATTTACTTCAGGATAATTTAATAAAAAATCCATGGTAAACTAACAAGTTAAAAATGGCAGAAAATAATAAGGAATATCCATACTGCTTCGGGAAAATTGAAAATGTATTTCCCATGGGCAGGGATGGTTTAAGGGAGACTCCCGAATCCTGCTTTCCATGCATATATAAGACTATATGTCTGAAAACCGCAATGGGAAAATCGGGAGGGCTGAAAATCAGAGAGGAAAATGTGGACAGGGCATATGAAGCCGGAATGATCGGTTTTGTTGCCAGATGGTCCAAAAAGAAAGAGTTAAAAAGAAGGATGAAGGAAAAGCAAGTTTTGCCTAAAGGGAGGGAAAGATGAGAAAAATTCAACATATAGACCTTGCAGGTAAACGGGTGTTTATACGGGTCGATTTTAATGTTCCCTATGATCAATATCAAAATATCACTGATGATTCTCGAATACGTGGTGTATTACATACGTTAAACTACGCCCTCGACCACGATGCAAAATTGATAATCGCTTCACACAAGGCCCGACCCGAAGGCAAGGTGGTTCCGGTACACAGTCTTGCTCCGGTGGCAAAGCGTCTGGGTCGGCTTCTTAAAAAAGAAATTATAATGGCGCCGGATTGTATCGGGCCTGAGGTCCGCCAGCTTATATCGAATATGGAGAGGGGTGATGTCGTACTTTTGGAAAACTTAAGATTTCATTCTGGAGAACAGAAAAATGATGAGGCATTTGCCAAGGAACTGGCCGCATTGTGTGATGTGTATATCAATGATGCTTTTGCGGTATCCCATCGGGTGAATGCTTCTGTGGCAAATATAGTCAAGTATGTAGAAATATCAGGAGCCGGATTTTTGCTGCAAAAGGAGTTGGACTATTTTGAAAAGGCGATGGCCGACCCCAGCCGTCCGCTGGTAGCGATTGTGGGAGGTGCTAAAGTATCCAGCAAACTGGGGGCGATAGAAAATATGATGCATCACGTGGACAAGCTGATTATCGGTGGTGCCATGGCAAACACCTTTTTGGCCAGCATGGGTGTTGACCTGGGAAAGTCCAAACTAGAAAGCGAACTTGTTGAGGCAGCCGGGTCAGTGATAAAAATGGCAAAAGAAAAAGGAGTAAAGCTGTACACGCCGGTGGATGCAGTGATCGCCCGTGAAATCGACCCAAAAGCTCCAACCATGATTGCCCCGGTTCAGGAAATTCCCGCTGAGTGGATGGCCCTGGATATAGGACCTGCGACATCCCTGCTTTTTTCAGAGGTCATGTACGATGCAAAAACAATTATCTGGAACGGTCCAATGGGCATATTCGAAATTGATGCCTTCAGCCGCGGAACTTTCGCAATGGTCAGCGCTGTTGCCAATTCCTATGCCCTTTCCATTGTTGGCGGAGGTGATACGGATGTAGCCGTACACAGGGCCGGTGAGACCGAAAGAATTTCTTATATATCAACAGGGGGTGGTGCGTTTCTTGCCCTGTTGGAGGGAAAAGCTTTGCCTGCAGTCACTGTGCTGAACCATGCCGGTGACTCCAAAAGGCAGGAAGACTAATTTGAAAATAATATTTTCGAAACTGTTTTCATGGCGATACAGAATTCTATTGGCAGCGGCTGTTTGCAGTCTCGTTCTGCTGGGCTATATATACCGTATACAGATTTGGGAAAAGATTCTACAGTATTATAAAGTTTTTAATAACAAGGAACAGATCGAGGCCTTTGTCAATTCTTTTGGAGCAAGTGCACCGGTTGTTTTCATAATCATTCAAATTCTTCAGGTGTTGTTTGCGCCGGTTCCGGGTGAAACATCAGGTTTTATCGGCGGATTTCTTTTCGGAACACTCAACGGCTTTTTATTTTCCAGTATCGGTCTGACAGTCGGCTCATGCATAAATTTTTATATCGGCCGTTTTCTGGGAGAACGATATATCCGGAAAATCATTCCGTCCGATTATTTGAGCAGGTTCGATACCTTTGTAAAACGCAAAGGCATCGCAGTATTTTTTATACTTTTTGTTTTTCCGGGATTTCCCAAAGACTACTTATGCCTTTTTCTCGGCCTGAGTACCCTTGCTTTTAAAGTTTTTTTTGTAATTGTCACCATCGGGCGCATGCCAGGAACCTTTCTGCTCAGCCTGCAGGGGGCGTATCTTTTTGAACAGAACTACCTGGTATTTGCCTTAATTTTTGTAATATGTATCATACTCTCCCTTCTGGCATACCGTTATAAAGAAGGTTTGTATCAATGGCTGGAAAGGTTCAACAACAACTAGCAGACAACAGGAGATGTCTGTAAAATATTACTTTTTATTTGTTTATAAACATGCTATAAAATAAGATAAAACACCCGATACAGATATCGTTGACTGCTCAACGGGTTACGGAATCTGTGATAATCCATACAGGAGAAAAAATGGCGTTCTGGTGTGTTAGAGAAGAGTTGAGTCAGACCGACCGGTTAAGGCGGTCTTACTATGAACTTTTAAGGGATGAATTAGATCAACAGCTGATTCAGCATGCTTTAATAGACTCTTATCATAATTTTAGAAACAGAAAGATTAAATACCCCTTTGTGGAAAAGAGAGAACTGAAACCGCGCGCCAGAATTCCTGACCTCGAATATGAGTGCCAGAATGTATTCCTGGTGATATTTGTAGAAGACATGATACCCGCTGAAAATAAAAAGTATATCAGGTTTTTTGATGTGAACAAAACAACCAAGGCAAACCTTCTTCAATCCAAAACGCTGCCCCTTGCCAATAGTATAGACAGAAATCAAAAATTTCTTGATTCGGCCCACTTTTCCAATTTCTTAAAAATATTGCTTCCCGTTGATTACGCTCTGCTGATTCAAAGAAGTCCTTCCGGCAAGAAAAGAAGCCGGTACAAACTTTCCCATTTTCACGTTAGAATCGACTGGCCCATAGCAGATGCAGCCGAAGACCTGGCCAGAAGCCTCAAATACATATCCAAGGATCTTTTTGAAAAAGGGGATAAATACGCAGAGGACATTCAGAAAAAGTTTTTTGAGTATTACGGACTTCCTTTAATGGCAGGTGGAAGAAGAACGGCCGCTATTGTTGCGGCGCAGTATATGAAAAGATTCCCCTGTATTTCCACCATATATGCCGGAAGCAGTGAATCAAGAGCGTTGCTTAGGATTTCAGAAAGAGGCCCCTCCAGATCGGTTTTAATGAAATTTACTGCTGCTGAGATGGAACAAATTGCCGAAGAAAATAATATGGCACAGCAGACTTTCAAAAAAAATTATGTTATCGCCCGTGAAAATAAAAGTGGGATCTGTATTTTCCAGGCCACGTATTCCCCCACCGATCAATCCAGATTTCCTGATGACGGCAAGTTGCGGGATATTAAGCCGGACCTATCATGGCTGACCATAGGCGGACAGCATATCCTTCCCAAGCCGGGCGTGTGGAAACGCCCACCCATAGCTTTGAATGTGATTTATTCGTAGTGGCTTGCACCTTGAGCGGCATAGAGCCTTGAGGCGCAGACTGACTCTTGAGACTAAAGCCTTAATCCCAAAGCGAAGTGCCCCGCCTTTCAAGGTCAGGGGCTGGCTATATTTCTTTCATCATGGCTGTTTCATCACAGTCGGGAAACTTGACGCAGGTAATGCAGTCTGCCCAGATTTTAATGGGAAGGTCTGATCTGTGTATTTGAACAAATCCGAATCTTTGGAAAAATGTCGGTTTGTAGGTTAAGGTAAATACTTTTTTAGTCTCAAATTGTTTCGCTTCGGAAAGAACGGTTTTGGTAAGTTCTGATCCAATATTTTTTCCCTGATAATCAGGGTGAACCGCAAGAGATCGAATTTCAGCAAGATCTTCCCAGCAAAATTGCAGGGCGCAGCAACCGACAATAAGATTTTTATTTTCATCCATCGAAATTGAAAAAGAGCGGACATGATCGTATAAGGCGCTTAAAGGGCGTGGAAGAAGTTGGCCTTTGACGGCATATTGCTGCAATAGGGCGTGTATGGCTTTTACGTCGTGTAACTTTGCTTTTCTAATCATTTTTTTGCTGCCTGCTATCCCTTTACTTTGTGGTCACGCTATATGAACCGTTCCAGTTTTTTCCCGGAGGGTTCGACTTAAACATATTGGATCTATCAATCATGGCCTTGCTGGGCCCGTCATCAGGTGAGATCTTTAAAACGGCATTAAAAAATTTTATGGCCTTATCCCAATCCTGATTGCGGTAGGCCTGAAGGCCGGTAATGTATTGTTCATTCACCCTGTTGGCAACATCGTCCACATCTGAAGTAAAACCGAGAAGCTCATAAATGGTTACCGGCTCGCTTTTGCCCACCACATTTATGGTGTCAATCTCCCGGGTGGCAATACCGTTGCCTGCCGCTTGACAGGTTGTTTTGCTGATCAGGGTATAAATATTGTAGATTTTATTTATCCCTTCCAGCCTTGCCGCAGTGTTCACCGTGTCTCCCATCATGGTGTAGTCCATGCGATTTTCTGATCCCATGTTGCCTACCACCGCACTACCTGTACATAGGCCAATGCGCATTTTAAGCTGGGGTTTTCCTTTTCCTTTCCAGTTTTCACGAAGATTGGCCAGCCTTTGTTGCATTTTTATACAGGCGCTGCATGCTCTTTCAGCATGGTTTTTCAAAACATTTGGTGCTCCGAAAAATGCAATAATGGCATCCCCTTCGAATTTATCCACAGTTCCTTCATGTTTTAAGATGATATCCGTCATTTCAGTTAAGAACTCATTTAAAAGCTCAACCAGCTCATTTGGTGTAAGTGCTTCAGATATACTGGTAAATCCCTGAACATCGGAAAAAAATGCGGTAATATCTCTGTCTTCTCCACCCAGTTCAAGGTTGCCGGGAGATTCGATGAGTTGATTAACCACAGCCGGGGCAAGGTAAGTTGAAAATGCGTTTTTAATAAACCGTTTCTTTTTGGTTTCCATGAAATATCTGAATGCGGTAATACTCACATAAATAAGCAGAATGACAGAGAGAGGGTAAACAAGGTTAAGCACGATTCCGTGTTTGGAGAACAGATACTGACAAAAAAGAATATACCCCATAAAAACCACGAAACCGACGATCACACCCAGTATTACCTCTACACGGGGAAGCACGATCCCAAGAAAAATGCCTGCAACTAAAATGGCAAGAACGTCAAAAATGGCAGACCATTTAGGTTTGTGCAGGAAATCTTCTGCCAGAATACTGTCAGCTACATTTGCATGGATTTCAATGCCCGGGAATACACTCCCAAAGGGGGTGACCCGCAAATCATATATTCCCATGGCAGTTGCACCGATAAGGACAATTTTGTTTTTAAGTTTGTTATGCGGAACATTTCCGCTGAGTATGTCTGTAATGGAAATATGGGGAAAAGATTTTTCTTCTCCTCGGTAATTGATTAAAACACGTCCCAATTCGTCCGTGGGAATAGATAGATTGCCGATCTGGATACTTTGCACACCATATTCATCAATATTGACTGAAAGAGGGCGGTCAACAAACGCACTTACTGTTACCAATGATAGAGGTGCATAAAGAGTGTCTTTGAATTTAAGAACGGTATGAAGCCATCGAATCACGCCGTCATCATCGGGAGACATATTAAAATATCCAGACAGGCCGGCTGCAGCTGAAATTTCCTTGATATTTGATTGCGGATAGACCGGTTCAACAAGAGTGACATTTTTGGCTTCTTTTGATGAGTAACGCTCAAATTGATATCTGGAATTAATGATATTTTGCTGGTGAGTTTTAAGGTCTTCTGCTTTAATATGTGTGGAGGCTTTTTCATCGAGCTGGAAAAAGTATCCCAGAACGATTTTGGCAGAAGAGTTTTTTATAGCGTCGGCAAGGAGTTTATCATTGTCAGCCTGAGTTTTAAGACGATGGAAAAGTTTTTTATCTTCAGCATTTAAATGGGGTAAAGAGGTCTGAATATTATCTATGACCTTAACGATGATTTTATCATCCGGTTCCAAAAACCCGATGTCAAACGCAATTACCTTTACCCCTGCATTCGAAAGCCGTGTGACCAGATCAGCCATTTTTGATCTGGGCCACATCCATTTTCCTTCTGTTGCAATGCTTTTTTCATCAATCACCGCCAGCACCACATCGGAGCGTGGTTCAATATTATCCCGGGATTTGAATCTGGCATCAATGGTTTTGAGTTCCATTAAGTCAAGAAAAGGCACTCCTATGGAATAGGCAAACAGCCCCAGTAAAATAATTGGAACCGACAGAAAAATGAAGTGAGACCGGGTAATTTTTTTTACCAAAGAAATCATAGTTATGTATTAATATGGTATGATACCCTAAAAGTCAATAAGCGGAAAACCGATTGATACCGCACCTGTTTTAAATTTTTAAACTTCTACGTTTTCTGAACGTTTGCCAATTTTACTTCTGCCACTTTGGTTCGGTTCCCTTTTTAAAGAGGGCTTTAACCCCTTTAGGTGAATTTTCCTGCACCGGCAAGCCGGTGGTTGTATCCATGCAGAGTTGAACCACATCGTCAGGCATGTCAAAATATTGGTAAGGTTTGTCGGCAAGTGCTTTTTTCATAAATTCAATCCATATTGGAAGCGCAGCTGTTGCGCCTGTTTCCCTGTTTCCCATGGGAGTAAAATCATCCTGTCCCACCCAGACTCCTGTTGAAATCGATGGAGAAAAACCGATAAAAAGAGCGTCTTTAACTTCATCTGAAGTTCCGGTCTTTCCGGCCACAGCATGCCTGAGGATACGCGCTTTTCTTCCTGTACCTTCTGCAATCACCCCTTTTAGCATGTTGGTAATGATGGAGGCGCCTGACCGGGACATGGCAAGTTTTTTCCGAGGCTTAATGCGCCAGAGCACCCGTTCATTTTGATCCAGTACTTCCATGATACAATAAGGAATTATCAGCTTTCCTCTGTTCGGAAATACAGAGTAAGCAGCCGTAAGGTCGATAAGGGTGACTTCCGAGGAGCCAAGCGCAAGGGTAAGATTGGGTAAAAGTGGCGTTTGAATACCCAGGGTATGCCCGAAGCGGGAAACAGAGGAAGCTCCAAGCATTTCTATCAGCCTGACTGCCGGGATATTTTTAGAAAGAGTGAGGGCTTTTCTAAAGGTCATTTCTCCGGAAAAATCATCTGAAAAGTTTTTAGGACGCCAATCTTCGCCTTTTCTTGCACCCTTGAATACAACGGGGGCATCAAGGATTAAAGTGTTTTGAGGAAATCCTTTTTCGATTGCATAGGCATATACAATCGGTTTAAAAGCGGAGCCGGGTTGTCTTCTGGCGGTGGTCGCCCGGTTGAAAGGACTTTTGTAATAGTCTCTGCCTCCGACCATTGCCAGAATACCACCGGATTGTATATCCAGGGAAATAAGAGAACCCTGCGGTTTTGGGTTGATCATCTTATTTTGTTTCATTCTTTTTCCCAGGGCAAAAAGACCTTTTTTTACTGCCTGCTCCGCAGCTTTCTGCAGTGGCCAGGAAAGCGTGGTGAATACAGTGAGACCGCTTTTATAAAGTCTTGCCGGCCCTATAATTTCTTCTAAGAATTGTGTCACATGATCAACAAAATAAGGCGCTTTAAGCGAATCAAAACCGGATATTTCAGGGATAAGCGGTTGCTTCAAGGCTTTGTTCATATCCGTTTCAGAGATTATTCCTGTAAGGGCCATCTGTTTTAAAACAATATTTCTGCGTTTTAATGCAAGCTCGACATTGACCAGGGGGGAGTAACGGGAAGGGGACTTTGGCAGGCCGGCTATAAGGGCGCATTCGGCAAGGTTTAAGTCGTTGACAGGTTTTCCCAAAAACAGCCTGGCGGCTGATTCCACCCCATAGGCACCGCTGCCGAAGTAAACCTGGTTTAAGTATAACTGGAGTATTTCATTTTTTGTGTAGCGGCGCTCCAGTTGAAAGGATAACAATGCTTCTTTAATTTTTCGGATAATGGTTTTCTTTGGTGTAAGAAAGAGTGTTTTTGCCAGCTGCTGGGTGATTGTGCTTGCCCCTTCAACATACTCCCCGGCCCAGATATTCTTAACGATGGCCCGTAAAATTCCTTTAATATCGACTCCGCTGTGTTTGTAAAATTTTCTGTCTTCGGTAGCGATCAGAGCCGCCTTGAGATAATGAGGAATATCTTTAAGCGGAACCAGGTCTCTTTTTTCAATAAAAAGCTCTGCCAGAAGCACTTTGTCTGCAGAATATATGCGGGTAACAGCAGAAGGCTTAAAATCTTCAAGTGCACGAATCTGGGGAAGATCACTGGTCAGGCCGAAAAATACACCGGTAATCATTCCGAACAGAATCCCTGAAAATATTACAATTATAATTATCGCCTTTGATTTACTGATGGGGATTTTTGTCATGAGTTTTGGCTTTGAGTTAACGCTAAGACGTGAGGTTGAGGGATTTCATTTACTTTTTTAAGACTTCATTCAGCTTTTTGCCGAGTTCACTTATATTATATGGTTTGGCGATCACACCGATGAAGCCGTAGTCTTTATAACTGGTCATTACCGGACTGTTTGAATAGCCGCTTGATACAATGGCTTTAACTTTGGGATCAATTTTAATTAACTCTTTAATCGCTTTTTTTCCTCCCATACCGCCGCGGACGGTTAGATCGAGAATAACCGCATCAAAAGGATTTCCCGATGCCATTGCCTGTTGATACATTTCAACAGCCTGCGCGCCGTCTTGGGAAAATGAAGCCTCGTAACCCAACCGGTTTAATATATGACCGGTGATTTTGATGACCATTTTTTCATCGTCCATCACCAGGATTCTGCCTTTTCCTAAAAACAGCTTTTCTTTGGTAGGAGGTTTCAGAGATTTAGGGGTAGCAATTGTTTCTTCAGAGGCGGGAAGATAAAAATGCAAACTGGTTCCGGTTCCTGCAATGGATTCAGCGAGGATATTTCCGTTGTGTTGCTTTATGATGGAATGACATATGGAAAGGCCAAGGCCCATTCCCTTCTGTGTGCCCATGTCTTTGGTGGAAAAATAAGGGTCGAAAATTTTATCTAAAATATCTGTTGAAATCCCTAATCCCTGGTCTATTATCGATATTTTCACATAGTTGCCTTTTTCTAATTCTTGGGGGTTTTTTTCCATATCCACGTTTTGAGCGATCACCCGAATAATTCCTCCACCCGGCATTGCCTCCCTTGCGTTCATCACCAGGTTGTGAATGACATGACTGATCTGTGTTTTATCGATACGAACCAACCACAGGTCATCCGGAATGGAAAATTCGCATTTAATATTAGAACCGCTCAGGGTAAATTCAGTGGCGCTTTTGATTACCGGTGCAATCGATGCGGTTTCCATATTCGGTGCTCCGCCCCTTGCAAAGGTGATCAGTTTCTGGGTTAAAGATTTGGCAGTCATGGAAGCTTCCAGCGCTTCATCCAAAAGGCCGGAAATCATATCATCAGGTTCTATATATGATTGTATCAGAGAGATATTCCCGATGATCACTGTAAGCAAGTTGTTATAATCATGGGCAATCCCACCCGAAAGAGCCGCAATGGATTCAAGGTGTCTTATTTTCTGGAGTTCATCCTCTGTTGTTTTATCCGGTTTTACGTCAATATCTTTATTAGTCATGGTTATTCCCTGATAATGAATTTAGCCTTGGTAGAGACTTTCACAGTAATGGGCAATTTTAATAAATTTTTTTGGAAAAAACAAGGGGTGTCAATTTTTTGTCTTTTCCGATTTGGAACTTGAGTCAGTGCCTGTCTGCAACCGCGGTTATTATTCGGCCAAAAAAGGTAATTATAACTCAAGTTTTACACCCCTTATTCACGGTGAAGGCGGAATTTTTAAAGCGCCGATTCGATTCACATCTGATTTTTTATGTTACCTGCCGTCAGGGCATTGCTTCCGCCAAACTGGGGTTCGAAACTTGAGTTATAATTTTGGCAGGAATTTTGCATATATGTTTATCCCTGACCGGGAAAAATATAATAATAACAGAACACTGATAAAACTAAATTTAATCTATCATGCTACAAATTGAAAATCTATCAGAAAACCAGCTCCAGAATGTCAGAATTGCCTGTGCGTATCTATTTTCTGCTGAACTAGGAAGGGATGATGAGTTTGTCACCAATTTGGATTTGGCATCAGTAAACAAAGCACTGGAAAAAAAGACAAAACAATACGATCCTGAGCTTCATCCTGATGAATCAGCAGAAATGATCCAGAAAAGGAAGGAAAGATTCATAAAAATTAAACAATCATATGAAACACTTATCCCTTATATTTATGAAAAGGAAGAAATCATAGCTGAACCGGATTTTCGCAAAAGCAGGATAATTGCCGTGGGTGGCGCAAAAGGAGGAATAGGCAAAAGTATATTTGCATCCAATCTGGGAGTTTATCTTTCATCCCTGGGAAAACGAACCGTGCTGGTAGATCTGGACCTTGGCGGGGCCAACCTTCACCTATACCTTGGCGAATCGTTTCTTAAATATAATATTAATGACTTTTTGAACAAAAACGTTCCTTCCATTGACGATATTATGGTTTCCACCAAGTATGGCCCGGATCTGGTGGGCGGGGGAAGCTCGCAGCTGGGATCGGCAAATATTCATTTTTCCCAAAAACTGAAATTGCTGAGGGCAATTAAGCAGATAGATGCCGACTATGTCATCATCGATTTGGGTGGAGATACTTCGTACAATATCATCGATTTCTTTCTTGCAGCGGATCAGGGGATCGTGCTGACAACCTGCGATCCTTCGTCCTATTTAGATGCCTATAATTTAATAAAAGTGGCGCTTTACAGGAAATTAAACAGGATGTTCGGGCCTGAGTCTGAATTGAGAAAACACAAAGACCCTGATCTGCTGTGGCTGATCAAAGAGGCCACCATACCGGGAAATGGCAACAAATTAAAAGGGATAGGAGATTTAATAGAAAGTGTAAAAAACCAACTGCCTGAAAGGATGTCCTTAATAGAACATGTGCTGGAAAGTTTTCGTCCGGGCCTGGTGGTCAATATGATTTCCCCAAATGACCATGTGGCTGAAGTGGTTAACCGAATACAAGATGTCTCACAAAAAATGCTGACAGTCGCGGTGGATTATCTGGGAAGTATTGATTATCAGCCAGATATAAAAAAAAGTGCACAAGACCTGGTACCCGTTATTTCAAGAGACCCTAAAGGAAATTTGGCAGAATCCATTGGTGAGGTGGTAAGCGCAATTGTATGTTAGTTTTTTATTGTAGTCATAACAATATGCTCAACATGCTTTAAGTCCATCGGTTTCCTGATATAGTCATACGCACCAAGATCAATACTTTCGCTGATAATTCCCTGGTCAGGAACGGCAGTGATTATGATGACTTTTGTATTGGGATTTAACTTTTTTATCTCTTTAAGCACTTTAATGCCGCTTATACCGGGCATTACAATGTCAAGCAAAACAAGGTGAGGACACACTTCTTTTACTTTATTTATGGCTGATTGACCATCTGAGGCCGTATAAACCTCATAACCCTTTAAGGTTAAAAAATTGCTCATAATGTCGCACACCGCAATTTCATCGTCTACCACAAGGATTCTTACCATTGTTTAGCCTGAGTCGCCCAATTAAAATAGTTTATACATTTAGTTTATCCTGTCGGAGCAATCTACACAACTTATTTTTTATGGCCTTCTAATTGATGGTAATATCGTCTCTTATCATTCAGCCGTTTTTGTCCACCACTAATGTTTTGGAATGTTTTTCTATCGAAAAGTGTAAAACCAGATCTTTTGTATTTTCAACCCAGAATCCCATGCAGGGAACACTTTTTTTATAAAACATGATTTGCTCTACGGCAGGATCTAAAGGGTCGTATAATGCCAACATTTCCATCACCGCCCTTCTGATATCAATCAGTGTATTTTCTTCAAACTGAACATCATCCAAAGAGATTTCATTTAAACTGTTTTGATCCACATCAATACAGTCACTGATCTGCTTTTTAAGGTTGGCCATGATCATATTTCCTTAACGTTGGTCTTATAGTTAATATCGGCATATGAATAAAAAACTTGAAGGAAATTAATTTTGGCGGTTGTCAATATTTTGACATCGCTTAAAATTGATAGATTCACCAAAGGTTAAAAACCCTCTCTTTCTTGTAGGAGAGGGGGATGAAGGATTAATAGATGAGACCATACATTCGTTTTTTATCTTGTTTAATCCGTGAAATTTTCCGGGAACATTTCACCCGGGTGATCTCGCCCTTTTTCCCAGAGTCAATTTTTCCTGTCACTCCGTCATAATATTGACTTTTCTTTCTGTTCCCATTTTCATCATGACTGTATCTTATTTAAATGTTAGGGAAAAAACAACATAGATTTAAATGGTATGTTTTTTGCTTTAAAACAAAGAAAGCTTTTATTCAAATGCTGTAAAGAAATTTCTATTAATTTATTCATGTCATATGGAAATTAGCATCAAGAGAATATTAAATGAAAATGAAAAAATTTTGGAAATTGGAGAGGCGGGTTATACAGTCTTGTAAATTTCTCAACTATGGGAATGTATCTATACTACACACGGTTCATAATTTACCAGTTGGGTGTAAGAAGAATGATAGAGAAAACAAGTAAAACCGGCATACTTGCACAACTCAGAGGTGCCGGACTGTGGCATGAAGGGCAGCCGCTCCGCATTCATCTGGGTTGTGGAGGAAAACATTTTGACAGATATATAAATATCGATTACCCACCGTCTGGGCGTAGTATGGTGGCGGTTAAGGCTGATATATTTGCAGACATTAGGAGTTTAGATTTTCCGTGTGAGTCAGTGGATGAGGTACGTCTCCATCACGTTTTTGAGCATTTCGGTCGAGTTGTTGCCCTTGCTATGCTCATAAAATGGCATGGCTGGCTTAAAATAGGCGGAAAACTGTATATCGAAACCCCAGATCTCATCGGCAGCGCCAAAACGCTCATCTCTAATGCATCGTGGAAAACGAAGATTGGCGCTGTCCGGCATCTTACAGGCGATCAAGCGGCATCGTGGGCATACCATGTTGACCAATGGTTTCCAGAGCGGTTCAAGCGCACCCTTGGAAATTTTGGCTTTGATCCAGTTAAAACCCGCTCCTGGTCATGGCAGCACGAACCGTATCTTTCGAATGTTGAAGCGATAGCCATTAAAAACCGTAAGGTCCCGATCAAGGAGCAGTTGCATTGTGCGGAGGAACTATTGTGGGAAAGCACTGTCGCAGCAGCCGAAAAACCGCTACTAGAAACCTGGATGAAACAGCTTTACGCAGCGTTATCCGGCGAGTTTGCTTCTGAGTTGGACCACATCCAAAAGCCAGGCATTAGTTGCAAGGAGCTACCAAACGGATCCGTCTTGATGCGTCAGGAAATGGGAGATTCAAAGACAAAGGTTGATCAGCATAGCACCATAATGGATGGTGCAATTGAAGATTGTATTGGAGATGAAGATCTTGTGTTTGATGTGGGTGCAAATATTGGCTCGAAAACTGAAATATACCTTGCAAGAGGGGCACGGGTGGTCTGTTTTGAACCGCAGCCTGAATGCGTATCGGCATTGAGGGAAAAGTATCAGGATAACCATAGTGTAACCGTCGTAGATAAGGGCCTTGGAGATAGGTGTGGTCAAATGCCACTCTATATTTGCAGCAATGCAAATACCATTTCGACATTTTCTGATGAATGGAAAACCGGGAGGTTTTCAGGCCATTCGTGGGATAAAACTATTACAGTGGATGTTACAACACTGGATAAGGCTATAGAGATCTATGGACGCCCAATGTATTGTAAAATCGATGTTGAAGGATATGAGTTTGATGTATTAAAGGGCCTTTCTCAGCCAATTCCCTGTTTATCATTTGAATTCACGAAAGAGTTTTTGGAAAACGCTAGAAAATGTGTGGCTCATCTGGAGATCTTGGGATACAAGCACTTCAATCTGATTTTAGAAGAAAACACAAAGCATGTGTTTGAAAAATGGGTTTCTTCTAAAATACTGTTTCGCCTTTTAGAAGATTCGGACAACAGCCTGTTATGGGGGGATGTTTATGCAAAAATCATTTAAACCCCCAAAACCGATGGCTGGATAGATTCTAATCTTTACGCGACGAAGATGTGAAATCCGGATCAAACCCATCCACAATTAACGTGGTTTGAATACTTAAACCCCAAGAATGAACCTTTTGCAAAAGTATAGAAAAAACATATATTTTTAAGGATTATTTTAAACATGGAGAAGAATCTATGAGTGAAAGAGCGCATCCCGAAGATCCTGGTTTTATTAAGGGGAGTCCTTACAGGGAAAATCTCTACAAGCGCTATAACTTTGCCAATGCCTATACTAAAGACAAGGACGTTGTTGACGTCCCTTGCGGGGTAGGATGGGGTACCTCTCTATTGAGAGGCAAGCGTGTAGCTGGGATAGACATTTCAAAAGAAGCTGTAGATTACGCAAAGAAACATTACCTTGGAATAGATTTTCTGGTCGGGAATATGGCCAATATCCCTTTGCCAGGCAAAAGCATTGATGTTGTAGTATGCTTAGAAGGTTTTGAGCATGTAAACAAGGATGTCGGAATAAGATTCCTCGACGAGGCTGTAAGAATTCTTAGAAAAGATGGGTTGCTAGTAATGAGCTGTCCGGTTATTTTGCCTGGAGGGAATCATTCCGGTAATCCATATCATCTATATGAGCCAACCGTGGAAGAAATTGAAAGAATATTGGATAAAAAATTTAAAAAAATAAAATCAAAAACCTTTTCAGGTCCAGATGGACACATAATGTTTTTTGTCGGGAAACCTCTGGATAATGCTACCTATTCCTATATTAATAAAAATGTCATCCCGGAGAAGATATTTTTACTATCTGTTGGCTGCATAAACTACGACTGCAATATTAATTTCTATGAGCCTTTAAAAAAGATCTGTTCAAACACTATCAACTATAACTATGTAGAAAGGCTCAGACAGATCGGTAAAAAAGAGATGAATGACGAGGTTTTAAGGCTGGTTGACAGGGAGAAACCTGATTATGTTTTCTTTATCACCCATCAGGACCAGGTAGATATAAGCACATTAGACAAGATCAAAATGCTGGGTGCAAAAACAATTGCCTGGTTTTCCGATGATCACTGGCGGTTTGACAATTACTCAAAGTTTATTGCCCCACATGTTTTTTGTTCAATAACCACTGATAGGTATGCATTCGATAAGTATAGAGAAATAGGTCTAAACGTTGTAAGATCCCAATGGGCGGCAAACCAAGGCTATTACAAAAAAATGCCACTACAATTTTTGTACGATGTAAGCTTTGTGGGGCAGGATTATGGCAGACGACGGGAACATCTTGCTTATTTAAAGGATAAAGGCTTACCGGTTGTCGTTTTTGGAAAGGGATTCGGAACTTTTTTGGAATTTAACAATATAATCAAGGTATTCAATGCCAGCAAGATAAATCTCAACTTTAGCAGCAGTTCGTCTGATGATGGCATAAAACAAATAAAGGGCAGGTTTTTTGAGGTGCCTATGAGCGGTGGCTTTTTATTGACCGAATATGCAGATGGAATAGAGGAGTATTTTGAGATAGGAAAAGAAGTAGAGTGCTTTGAGGATCGCAGGGAGGCAGTTGAGAAGATCAGATATTATCTTACACATAAAAACAAACGTATTGAGATAGCCAAGGCTGGACATGCAAGAGCGCTTACTGCCCATGCCTGGGAGAAGAGGCTGAATGAACTATTCTACGATATAAAAAAGCTGAAAACAGAAACAAGTAGCATAATCAGTGGTTCAGGGAACGGGGTGAAGCAAGGGGTTAAACAGGCAGTCCATACCTCAGAAAACAAGAGGCAGATCACCGCAAGGTCGGGAAAGCATGTGCTTCTTACTACCTCGGCGGCTCCATCTCAATCCCCGTTTTCAACTACAGAAAAAAGACCGCCGATTGGCATCGGTTTTTTGATTTCTGTGTTAAGGAATGCAGGGCACAACGTCTTTTTCATCGACAACTATTTGCAGCCGAGTAACTTTATTGAAAAAGATTATCTCCTCCAAAACAATATAGATTATGTTGGTATCTATGCCAATACTATCTGCTACCAGGATACTCTGCGAATGCTTTATAAACTTGAGTGGCTTAGGCAAACCGGCAGGTGGAAAGGCAAGATCATTGTTGGTGGTCCTCATGCAACAGTGTGTTTAGATACTATTCCTGATTTTGTTGATTATGTAGTTCAGGGTGAAGGTGAGCAAGCCATTAAAGATATAGTGGCGGGGAAGACAAAAAAAAGAGTGATTAAGTATCCACGTATAAAAGATTTAGACGAATTGCCGATGCCTGCATGGGATTATTTTATTAATTTGCCTTATAACTGGGGTGGAGAGTGGTTTCCTCAAAAGCCAGTATTCACCATGAATACCAGCAGGGGGTGCCCGTTTAATTGCACATTTTGTTCTGTGGGGTCAATCTGGGGGAAAAAATATACCTGTTTTAGCGCAGAGAGGATTGTCTCCGATATTGAACACTTGGTAAAGCAATATGGGGCAAAGGGGATCTATTTTAGAGAAGATAACTTTACGCTTAATAAGAAAAGGCTGAAAAGATTTTGCAATTTACTCTTGGAAAAGGGGATAAAAATATCCTGGGCTTGTGAGACAAGGGTCAATACCCTTGACAGAGAAATCATAGAGCTTATGTCACGTGCTGGGGCTTGCGGATTCTATTTTGGAGTCGAAAGCGGTTCCCAAAGGGTCTTAGATTTTTTAAATAAAGATATTACTGTCGAGCAGACACGAAATGCTTTTAAATGGTGCCATGAATTTGGGATTAAGGTGGCGGCCAGTGTGGTGGTGGGGGTTCCCACCGAAACCCAGGCAGAGCTTAAACAAACCATCGCATTGCTAAAAGAGATTAAGCCCACCGTAACCTGGTTTAACGTATTTGTCGGAATTCCAAACAGTAAACTCTATAAATATACACTAGAGAATAAACTTTATGAGTTTATTGATGACAGGGGGTTGGTTTATTTAAAGGGTCATAACCAGCGTGTGAGAAAATTTTACCAAGGGGCATGGGATGCCGATTGCCCTGTAAGCCTGCATCGAGATAGAATTACCAATCCGAAAATAAGTGTGGTGATGTCGGTTTATAATGGTGAAAAACATTTGAAAGAGGCAATTGAAAGTGTGTTACAGCAAACTTTCCAGGATTTTGAATTTATCATTGTAGATGATGCTTCAAATGATAAATCAAACAAAATCCTTCAAAGCTTCAGTGATCCCAGGATTAGGGTTATTAAAAATAGAAAAAATCTGGGTCTGACCCGGTCCTTAAACAGAGGGGTGAAGGCCGCAAAGGGAGAGTATATTGCACGCATGGATGCCGATGATATTTCTCTGCCTCATCGTTTTGCAAGACAGGTTGAGTTTATAGAAAGAAACCCTGACCATGCTGCTGCAGGAAGTTCGTACTATCAAATAGATGATAAAGGGAAGACAACTTCAGTTATTGAAGTTCTGACTAACAGTTCAGATATTAAGGAGGGGTTAAAAACACAGAACTGGTTCGGTCATGGCAGTGTGATGATGCAAAAGGAAGCTTTGTTGCGGGCTGGCGGATATAACGAAAAATACAAATTCGCTCAGGACTATGACCTGTGGCTTAGATTGGCAGAGGACTATGAACTGGCTAACATAAAAGAACCTCTTTATTGCTGGAGAGTTGGCTCGTCCAACATTTCCAAAAAAAAGTCTTCACAACAGAGACATTACGCAAACTTGGCAATTTCAGAAGCACAGAAGCGAGAAGAAGATAAAATGGATACTCCACTGGTTTCGGTCATTGTTCCAACCTATAACCGGCCGGATATGCTGGCAGCAGCTCTGGAAAGTATTCTTCAGCAAAGATTCAGAAGATTTGAGACTATCGTGGTCAACGACGCCGGAAGAAGTGTGGAAGATGTGATATCAAAATTGAATGAAAAGAAAAATATTACTTATGTCTCTCATGCCAAAAATATGGGATTGGCCGCTGCTCGAAACACGGGAATCAAGATAGCGCGAGGAAAATATATTGCACTCCTTGATGATGACGATTTGTTTTATCCCAATCATCTTGAAACAGCAATGGCCCATGTGAGTGAAGACACACCGGTGGTTTACACGGACGCAGTCCGTGCCACATATGAAAAGCACAAAGACTCTTACAGGCTTGTGGGGAAAAAGGTTCCCTATTCCATAGATTTTGAAAGAGATAAATTGCTCGTCGGCAACATCGCTCCTGTCAACTGCTTTGTATTTGAGAGAGAAAAGGGTATCGGGGCCGGACTTTTTGACGAAACATTAACCACCTTAGAAGATTGGGACTTTTGGATCAGGCTTTCTAAAAAGTGCACATTTAAACATATTGCCAGCACCACCGCTCAGGTGAACTGGCGTACTGACGGCACCACCATGACATCTTCACTGGGAGCTGAGTTTGGAAAGAACAGAGAAAGAATCTATAAAAGATATCAAAAACAGATCAGCAAAATTGAAGATATTGAATCCACGTTAAAAGAATTTGAGGAAATCTGGGGCCAGGATGACAACTCGGTGGGGCCCCTTGTTTCAATCATAATACTGGTTCGTAACCAACTAGCATACACCAGAAAGTGTATGGAAAGCATTATCAACCATACAAGTCTGCCCTTTGAACTGATAGTGATCGATAATGCCTCAACGGATGGTACCGCAGAGTACCTTAAATCAGAACTTCCGCGGCTCATACCCGAAGACAGGCTCCAGGTAATTAAAAATAAGAAAAATTTCGGTTTTGCCAAAGGAAACAACCAGGGTATCGCAGCTTCCCGTGCAGGTTATGTTTTGCTTATGAATAATGACGTGGTAACCACACCCGGCTGGTTATCAAAAATGATCCGGTGTGCGGAAGAAAGCCCTTTGATCGGTATTGTGGGGCCAAAATCGAACTACGTTTCAGGTCCCCAGTTGGTTAAGAGTGTGTCTTACAACACGAATAACTTGAAGGGGCTGAAAAGATTTTCGACTGAATTTGCTGAAAAAAATGATGGAAAATCTGTACGTTACTGGCGGGTGGTCGGGTTTTGCATGCTGATTAAAAGGGTTGTGATCGAAAAAATCGGCGGCCTGGATGAACGTTACGGACTGGGCAACTTTGAAGATGACGATTTCAGTTTAAGAGCCACACTGGCCGGATATGAATCGCGTATAGCCCAGGACTGCTTTATTCATCATTTCGGAAGCCGTACGTTTGCCGGAGAACAAATCGATTATGAAAAGAGCCTCCATAAAAATTGGGAGATATTTAAGAAAAAATGGGACATTTCCAGGGATCTGCCGTACGGTTCATCTTGTGACCTGGGTAATCTTGTTAAAGAAGGCTTTATTCGAGCAAAGCATTTTATTTCTGTTGAAGAAAAACATGGTTTACCGGCAGGAAATCAAAAAAACACACATAAAGCCAAACCAGGATCCATTGAAGAGGAATACCATATAGTTCAACAGTTGCTATCCAGGGGTAAAAAACAGGAAGCAAAGGAAGGATTGAAGAAATTACTTTCAGACCATCCAGAATTTGTGATCGCCCACAATGATTTAGGAGTACTCTACTTCCAAGACGGGGAAAAAGTCAAAGCAAGGGAACACTACGAACGGGCCGTCGAGTTGCAACCTCAAAACATTACTTTTCTTAAAAACCTGGCAGATTTTTATTATGTGGAACTGGGACGTGTAGAAGAAGCTCTGACATTGTATAACCGCGTACTGTATATTAACCCTGAAGACATTGAGACGCTCGTAATAATCGGTCATATATGTGTTTCACTAAAGAAATTTGATGATGCAAAAACCTTTTATCACCAGGTACTGGATCTCGATCCCATGAATGAAGATGCTCGGCAAATCCTTGATAAACTGTTAACCCGTGAACAATCGGTAAACCCGAATATTAATGTTTCGATTATCGTACCGACTTCAAATCAACAAAAATACATAAAAAATTGTATAGAAAGTATACGAAGACATACTGTTGAACCGCATGAAATAGTATTTGTTAATAATGGAACTACAAAGGGAATGGAAAAATGGTTAAAGAAAAATATAAACGAAAATTCAAATTATCGTATGATTAAATGCCCAAAAGGTTCATATTTCGCCAGGTATTTAAATGAGGGGATGAAAGTATCCACAGGGGAATACATTGTTTTATTATCCAATGATGTTAGGGTGACCAAAGGCTGGTTGTCAGGGATGATTGAGTGCTTTAAAAGAGTTCCTGACGCAGGTATCGTCGGTCCAATGTCGAATCTTACAAGAGGATTTCAAAAGGTCGCAAAAACAGATAATGTTTCTGAAGATGAAATAGACGAGTTTGCTGAATCATTTAGGACGAAAAATAGCTGCCGCAGAATCCCAACCTATTCAATTGATGGTTCTTGTATGCTGTTTAAACGTAATTTGCTGGAGAAAATCGGATTTTTCGACGAAAAATTTGGTCCGGATGGTTTTGCGGATGAAGATTTTTGTCTCAGGTCCCTTTTAGAGGGTCGGCAAAACCTTATTGCCGGGGATGTGTATGTTCATCAGCAAAATAAAAAAGTTTCTCCTCAAAGCAAGAAGTATTTCAATACAAAATGGAATAGGGCGGATGCAAAAAGCCATTCAGGGAAAAAATTTCTTACCCTTAAGGCCATTGAAAAAGGCTGTGATGCTGATCAGAGGGGCCACACGGAAAATGCTGTTGAAATACTTTTGGAGGGTATCGGGCTTTCGCCTGATGATAAACGGCCATATTATACACTTGCAGAAATTTTATTAAATGCAAAAAAATACAAGGATGCCATTGATGTCCTTAATGAAATACCATCAAATGAGCTGGATGTAAAAAGACTGGAATTGCTTGGGTACTGCAAGGAAGGCGCAGGCGATAATGAAGAAGCTCAAGATTATGCCGATCGAATCCTTTCTATAAACGGTAATTTCGCACCGGCTTTAAACCTTAAAGGAGTTTTGGCTTTTAAAAAGAAAGATATCAGTTTCGCAGAAGATTGTTTTAACAAGGCCATTGAATCTGATCCTGGATACGGGGAGCCTTACACGAACCTTGGTGCAATACTCTGGGATAGTCAACAGGAAAAGGCTATGGATCTGTTTGAGAAAGGATTTATTCTATCTCCAACGATAACCGACATAGTCACAAACTATCATTCTGCAGTTACCGCATCAGGGAACTTTGAAAGAGCTGCGCGAATTTTCGAGGAAGCCTGTTCCCTAAGCCCCAATAATAAAATCCTAAGATATCAGCTTATTGATGTGCTCATTAAGCAAGGGAAAAATATAGAAGCCATGAGTCACATTGAAGATGCAATCGCTTTATGCGGAGTGGATGACGGTATTTTGCCTTTTGCACTCAAAATAAGGAATTTGATTGGGCCGATAGAAATTGATAAAACAAAAGATAAAAAACACACTGTTTCCCTATGTATGATCGCTAAAAATGAAGAGGAGTGTCTGGCAAGGTGTCTTAAAAGTGTGAAACCGGTGGTAGATGAGATGATAGTTATAGATACAGGATCTGAGGACAGAACAGCTGAGATTGCCAGAGTATTCGGGGCCAAAGTATTTGATTTTAAATGGACAGGTGATTTTTCTGAAGCAAGGAACTTTTCTCTTTCAAAAGCTTCAGGCAGCTGGACCTTTCATCTGGATGCAGATGAAGTGATCTCTGCCCTTGACTATGAAGCCTTTAAAAAGATTATTAGACAATCTGCAACCCAAAAGGTTGCTTTTTTAATTAACACGCGAAACTACACCATGGATGTCAACCAGGTCGGATGGACCGCAAATGACGGGCATTATGAAAGGGAGGAATCGGCCACCGGCTGGATCCCGAGCGAAAAGGTGAGATTGTTTCGCAAAGAAGGAAATATCCGGTTTGAATATCCGATCCACGAACTGGTGGAACCTTCACTTAAAACAGCCGGGATTACGGTAAAGAAATGTGCCATTCCTGTACACCACTACGGGAAGCTAAATAAGGAGAAAAGCAGTAAAAAGATTGAAATTTATTATCAGACCGGCAAGAAAAAACTAGATAAAATGGGAGACGATGCAGTTGCTATTCGTGAATTAGCGATACAGGCGGAAATAATTAAAAAACATGATGAGGCAATTGAGCTATGGGAAAGGTTTATCGCAATTGAGCCCAATGTTGCCAGGGCATATATCAACATGGGAATATCGTATTGCAGTCTTGGAAAATATGAAGACGTTCTTGAAACGGCCAAAAAAGCAATGAAACTTGATCCTGAGATGAAGGAAGCCCACTATAATTATGCACTCGCTAAACTGCATCTCGGAGGTGCATCGGAAGCTGTTTCAATCCTTAAAAAGCTTCTTGAACGAAATGGTCAATATCCGCCAGCCAAATTTTTGCTGGCGGCAGCATATTGCTGTAACGGGAAAAGGGATAACGGAATAAATGAGCTGAAAGAGCTGCAGAAATCTTCCATCGGGCCGGGTCTTCCCATTCGTTGCCATGAGCTTGCAAAGGGACTCGTCTCTTCCCAGAGGCCTGAGTATGCACTGGTGATTCTTGAAGCTGCCATAGACAGTAAGAATAGCAACAAGGATGTTCTTGAGCTTTACTCTAAATGCGCAGAGATGATGACTGTTGATAGAAAAACGGGAACAATGGGAGGTTTGTGATTGACGTTTGTTGAATAGTCAACGAAAAGCTGAAAATCTTGGCTTTAAAATATATTTAGTGCCTGAACGAAAAGTCATGGTTTTACGAGCCAGCCGGTTGGTTATGTTCGTTCATTAAATTACTACCGTTCAAAATGATGGCAGCCAGTAGTAAATCAAATCTTGGCTACCTT
>JAXHVO010000024.1 GCA_034189135.1 Thermodesulfobacteriota bacterium
TATAATAATCAGACGTTCACCTTTGCCTGTTGGTTTCTGTATCCATGGGCCATCATCATCGAAGTACCACATAAAATCATTGCTGTGATTTTTATTAACATATGATTCATCAAGATAGACTTCGGGCTTAATTGTATCCTCACCTCTTCTGTTTGTGTTGGCACCGGTCTGAAAATGCCATCAGGTAACCGGTTTAAAAATGTTTGGTAGAATAAAAGGCCGATCACGCATTTCAGGCGACCGACCTTTTGGCGATTATTCCTTTACTTTTCTCATCCTGTAGCTTTCACCCTCAATCAAAACCGCTTCCGTATGGTGCAGCAAACGATCCAGCAAGGCCGATGTCAAGGTACTATCGTTATTAAAAATCTCCGGCCATTGTTTGAACACTCGATTGGTGGTGATAATTATGGAACCACGCTCATAACGCTCACTGATAATCTGGAATAAAAGATCAGCGCCTTTTTTATCGATGGGTAAATACCCCAACTCATCCATGATCAAAAGCGAAGGCTTATGGTATTTTTTCAGTTCCTGTTTCAACTGTCCTGCATGCTGGGCCGCAATCAGGTTATTCACCGCATCAATGGCTGATGTAAATAATACCGTGTTGTTTTTCAGGCAGGCCTGATAGCCCAGGGCTGTTGCAATGTGGGTTTTGCCCACACCCACTGAACCGATCAATACAATGTTGCTTTTCTCCTCGATACATTTAAGACGGAACAAATTTTTCACCTGGGCCTGATTGATTTTTTTAGGCCATGACCAGTCAAACTGATCCATGGTTTTGATAACCGGGAACCTCGCCATTTTAATCCGGCGATGGATGCACTTGTCACGACGTAAGTTGGCTTCATGTTCGACCAGTTCCGATAAATACCGGATATGATCCCATTGTTTACGGGCGGCGGTTTTTGCTATGGCTTCATAGTTTTCACGGATAAAAGGAAGTTTCAGGTAAACCATATGATCAGCGATTTTCATTTTTCACCCCCTATATCGTAAATTGACAAATCCGGTTTATCGAGGGTCAAATCCAGAAGATCGCTGCTGCGGGTCAGGTGAAGCGCTCCCGGTTCCTCAAGCTGATTACGGGAACGCTGTTCCAAAAGATTGGCTATATAATCGCAGGAAAAGGCTTTAAAATGGAAAGCATCTTCAATGGCGCGGGTTACCTGCTGCACCGGATAAATTTCTGACAGAGCCACGATCTGTCGGATATGGTGGAACGGATTCATCCTGCGCTGTTCCATCTGCCGGTAATACTCCTGGGCCTTGTCGGACAAACTCAAAAAACGCATGAATATCTTCTGATCTTTTGCTTTTTTTCTTTGCGCTAAAAGTACCTTTGGATGATCCGGGTGCTCATAGTCCTGTCGGCGATCATAACTTCTGACATGGCGGGCTACCAGTTTGTTTTCATGGTAAAAACATAAGCGGTCCGGATACAGTTTGGCCGTCAGTCCGACACCGGCCAGTTGTGCCGGCACACTATACCGGTTGGTGTCTATAGTCACCCGGAACTGTCTGGATGCCCGAACCCGTCTGACCACACCGACATCGTATGGCTCAACCGGAAGTGGCTGAAGATGGGACTTTTCTTCTGCAAACATGCTCAACGGCTTTCTGCCGGTTTCGCCATGTTTCCTGACATTGGCTATGGTATCCAACCAATGCCGGACAAGGGGTTTCATAATCTTAAAATCAGAGATATCAAGCCCGTTGAGCAGGTTCTTTTTCACATATCCAACGGCGTTTTCGACGATTCCTTTTTCATTGCCTTTGCCCACATTGCAGGGAACAATTTTAAATCCATAATGCCGGGCAAAGTCCATGTACCTGGGATTGAATACCGGCTCTTTACCAACCGTTCTTTTCAACACGGCGGATTTAAGATTATCCACCATCATTTTTTGGGGAACCAGGCCAAAGAAGTTCAAGGCGTTCTGATGGCATCCTAAAAAATGTTCCATGGTCTGGGATACGGTAAACTCAACATACATCATCCTGCTGTGGCACAATACCATGACAAAAAAACTCAGTCTCCGGTTTGTTGATCCTGAACGCACACTACCGAAGCTGCCCCAGTCCACCTGGGCGCATTCGCCCGGAGCAAAGAACAGTTTTAAATAAGGCTTTACCCTGGGCGGCCGGATTTTACGGACATAATCGGTCACAATGGTAATTCCACCGGTGAAACCGCTTTCCTGAACGCGTTGAAAAATCTGTCTTCCCGTGTAGGTGTGCTTTTCAAGCATGCGTATGATATCATTTTTAAATGGGTCCAGTTTGCCGGCTTTCCTGACTGACTTCCGGGGCAAATATCTTTCTTCATTGGCCCACTTGGCTACCGTCCGGCAGTCCAGTCCAAGCTCATCGGCGATCTGGCCATAATTTAATCCGTCCCGGGTAAAATAGTTCCTGATCCGGACGTAAGTTTCATAATCGATCATTTGTCGCCTCCCAGAATATCTTTGAGGCTCATCATGGAGCCTGTACGATGAGTGTTTTGAACCGGTTCAAGAGACAACACCTGGTAGATGGGTTGCTGCCAGGCAATCAGGCTGTTTTTAATCAAACCAGACCGTGCCTTGTCCAAAGTAATCTGATCCATACCAAGCTTTGCCATAAGAGATTGGTCACCATAATAACTCAGACCCTTATCATCTGCTACGCAGACCAGGAACAAATATAAGGCTCCCTGATCGTGGCTGCAGTTTTCAATATGCCGGTCTCTAACCAGTCGGTGATCGACCCAGCTGAAGCTTTTAGGGATCTTGCGAATACGTTGTTTTAAAATCGGGGATTTTACAATCAATTTGACCTCCTTGTGTTTTGGGTTGCAGACATAAAATATCCTGCCCGGATTGTTGCATGGCAAGGAGGGTTTGTGCGATGTCATCTTGTAACGGAGATCCGATAAGGTTAGAGATTAACCCTATGATAACAGGAGGTTGTGCCATTAAGAGATCTTGTAACGCATGGGCATGTATTTGACCGATATTGTTTTTGTTTTCAAGAGGTTGTAAGTTTAAGGGATCTTGTAGCGCAGTTTCAGGCGTGGGCCGTTTCCAGTACCCGGGGTTTTTCTTTCTCCATTCCCGAACCCGCGCAACATGATCCGGACCTTTAAAATAATTTTTGTTTTCCGGTTTGCACACCCACTTTTTCTGACTGGCTTGTTTGCTTGCTTTCCGGCATGGTTCCTTTGAACAATAAAATTGCCTGGCTTTATTTCGATAGTCCGGCAGAAATAACCGTTTGCAATGACGACACTTTCTTTTTTTTATCCTTTTCATCCACAGCTTACCTCCTGATGGGGCTAACTATTGATGAGCAGGATTTTTATGGAAAGAAAATATTTTGCTTACGCCAAGAAAATTGAAGAAGATTTTTTAAAATTCAATTTTTGGAAGAATAGCCAACGAAGAAAATTCAGCATTTTCATGCCGGTGCTGTGATTACATATTCATTACGACCATGACATCTGGAAAAAAGGATAGCAATACTGGCCAGTCTTCTGTCATCATATTTTACCTCCACCATAGTATTTGATGAAAGCATATGATAATATAAGCTATTTGTCAAGATAAATA
>JAXHVO010000025.1 GCA_034189135.1 Thermodesulfobacteriota bacterium
GTAGTTATATCAAATTGTTGTCGCTTTTTCATATACTGCAAAAAGAATAAAAAGTCCACTACAAAATGCGCTTTTTTTATGTATTACGGATAGTTATATCCGTGGATGGACACTAACTAAACAAAGGATCGGGGAGTTTTTCATCAATGGCCTTTTTGGTGAACCATTTGCGCCTTAATGATTGGTAGAGACTCATCCGGGGAAGCGACCCTATGCCGGTTCAGGCCTTAACAATATTACCGAAAAACTGACGTGCGGCAGCTATCTCGCTGAAGTTGGATTTGAACCAGCCCCATCAAACAGATTCCCACGGCGGCAATGATCATCACTGCCTGTATCGGTTTAACGCAAAAGATAGGGGGCGTGTACAGAGTGATATACTCATTTTTTAAGGCCTGAACCGGCATAGGGTCGCTTCCCCGGATGAGCTGAGTAGAAATAGAAAAACGCCCCGACCCTTCAACTAAACCATGTGGAAAAACTCAACTCCGTTGTTGAAAATCACCACATCGGTGATAACCCCCTTAAAACAGGATGAATCATTCAAATTATTTAATAAATAATCGTTCTGTCTGTCGTATACTGTAGAATATCTCCACACCGATGGCCGGCCTTCGCAAAGCACTCCATTCATAAATTGTTTTTCATAAATATAATTTTATTAAATGGTTACTCTTTTTTTCCCATATCTCAATTCAGTGGCACGCCCTTTGCTCTATTATACAGGCAAAACCTAAAAAAAAAATAAATCATTTAAACACCTATCAACAAGGAGAAGGAAAATGGTAGAAAAAATTAAAACAGAAGAAAACATTCATAACGGGTATGGCTCATCTTACCGTAAAGGAAAAACTCAGGATCTAAGCAAAAAAAACGAGATAGGCGCTGTTTTAGGCGGTCAGGTGTGGATGGTAAAACCGGATAAAAAAGCCAAAATATCAAATCCCTGTCTTTGGATGCAGGCAGGTGTGGTTGATTTTAAAAACTGCAACAATTTCTATGATTGTGCCACCTGTAAATACGATCAGGGAATGAAAAAGAGCGTAGAAAAGGGAAAAAACATAAGCTGGCAGGATTCCATGAGGAGAAGACCGGAGCTGGAGAGAGTCTGCAGGCATAGTCTGACCAACCGTATCGCCAAACGAGCCTGTGCATATGACTATGAATGTGCCACCTGTGATTTTGACCAGTACTTTGAAGACGTCTGGACCCCAAAAACCAAAAGCATGCCCATGGAAATACAGCAGGTCAAAGGATTTGATGTTCCCATGGATTATTTTTTCCATAACGGTCATACCTGGGCACGAATTGAAAGTGGTGGCTATATCCGAATCGGTCTGGATGATTTTGCCCTTAAGCTTCTGGGAAAAGCGGATGGTCTTGACCTTCCCCTTATGGGAAAGGAATTTGATCAGGGAAAAGTCGGCTGGGGCCTCAAGCGCAAAAAAAATCTGGCGGATGTGCTTTCTCCCGTGGGAGGGGTGATCGTAGAGGTTAATTCCCAGGTCAGAGAGAACCCGGAACTGGCCAACCGGGAACCGTATGGAGACGGCTGGCTTTTCATGGTGCGCAACCCGAATATCAAAAAGACGGTAAAAGAGCTAATGACGGATGCAGGCAGTTTGAGCTGGATAAACGACGAGGTTACTGCGCTGGAAAATATGATAGAGGATGTGGCCGGCCCCCTGGCGGCGGACGGTGGTCTGCTACAGGAAGATATTTATGGTAACCTTCCTGACCTTGGGTGGAAAAATTTGACCCAAACCTTTCTTAAAACCTGATCTTAATGGTTCCAATTGCATACATATAAAAATGGTGTGGTCTGCCGTAGAAAGAAATGTTTTTCCCGCAGACCACCTTTACTGGCTATGGACCAAATATCTTCAGAGGCAATTAAAATGAAAGAAATCAATTTAGACAATCAATCCCCAAAAGACCCAAGCCCCTGCATCTGGATGCAGGCCGGCGTGGTCCACCGCAAGTTTTGCAAAAGTGATTTTTTTTGTTCCACCTGCCGGTTTGACAGAGCCTTGCGAAAGGCTGCCGCTCAAAACCAAGAGCTTCAACAACATGGTAAGCGACCAAAAGGAAATAAGGGAAAAATTGTTTTCTGGAAAGAAAAATTGAAAGAACTGCCGGTATGGAAAAGGCCTTGCCTGCACCACCTGAAACAACGTATCGATTTCAGAGCTTGTACCCATGAATACTTATGCGGCAACTGCGAATTCGATCAGTATTTTGACGATCAGTACAGTGTAAATGCAGTTGTAAAGCCGATCGATGTAATGAATGTGGAAGGGTTTAAGGTACCCCAAGGCTTCTATCTCCACCGCGGACATACATGGGTAAAGATGGAAGGAGGTTCTGCGGTCAGAGTGGGTATGGATGATTTTGCCCTGCGTATGCTTGGCCCCCTTGATCGGATTAACGCTCCACTTATGGGCAAGGAAGTAAAACAAGATCGCGCGGATATCATATTAAATCGCGGCCCTAAGGAAGCCAAAGTTCTTTCTCCTGTCAGCGGAGTTGTTACAGCCATTAATCCTGCCCTGAGGAAGCACGGGCAGTTGGCCAATCAACATCCTTACTCTCAAGGTTGGATTTTAAGGATTCATTCCAATAATCTTCGTCATGATTTGAAAAACCTGATGATAAGCGATGAAACAGAAGATTTTTTTAAACAAGAGGTCGATCGTCTGTATCAGATAATAGACGACACCGTTCCCATGGCGGCGGATGGCGGACAGTTGGGGGATGATATTTACGGAAAAATGCCTGAAATCGGATGGGGAAAACTAACCAAACTGTTCCTGCATACCGATGACCGCTCATAGTTGATAGTCCTGATCTATTTCAGGCAGAATAAATGATGAAAGATGCGTTCTCCTACAAGCGACGATCGACGAGCGGTAAGCGATCGGATAGCCTTTTTATTTCATCATCTAAAAGAGTTTTGCAATAACGGCAAAGCTGTTCTGATTTCCTGTCCACATCTTTTATGCTTCGACAGTAGTGCATGATACAGGCACTGTCCTTACAATGGCGTAGTTTAAAGGTATGCCCCAGTTCGTGAACCGCCTCTTTGGCCACCCTTTGGTAATAGCTATTTTTATCTGCCGCAAGAGAAAGACCTTCTGAAAGCCGATGGGTGGAAATAATGCACGCGGTGCCGCCTATCTGGGCTTCACCATACACATGAGTCAGGATGGGGATAAACAGATCTACGCTGGTAATCCCTATTATTTTAGTTGCCTGAACCGGTGCCACCTCTTCCAGTTTTTTTAAAATAGGGGTGGAATGATGCTGCTTTCTTTTAGGGTCAAAGGCAAAGTTTACATCCTGCAACAGGGGGATGACTTCGGTTTTATAGCGAAATATCCGGTTGATCTGTATGCTGATCGTTTCAAAAAGCTCATTGTCTAACGTTCCGACCGGCGAAATAACAATGCTATGTTCTGGTGAGGTAATCAATCCGATTTTTTCATGTGATAGCGTTTGATTTTGCTGTAAAGAGTGGTACGATCAATGCCCAAAATTTTTGCGCTTTTGGCTATATTCCACTGGTTATTATCAAGTATCTTCTTGATATGGGTCTTTTCAATACCCTTTAAAGCGTTTGTTGGAATGAAGCCAGGGTCATCGGAACAACGGAAAGGCAGATCTTCAGGACGGATCTCACGTTCTTTTCCCACCACCACCGCTCTCTCAATGGCATTTTCAAGTTCCCTGACGTTACCGGGCCATTCGTGGAGCATCATCTCATCTATTGCCTCGCGGCTGATCTTATCAATATGCTTATTTGTTTCCTGGGAAAAACGTCTGAGAAAGTGTTCAGCCAGAAGAGGTATGTCTTCTTTGCGCTCCCGGAGAGGCGGCATTTTAAAGGCAATGACATTCAGGCGGTAATAAAGGTCTTCGCGAAATGTTTCATCTTCAATTGCTTTTTCCAGATTTCTATTGGTGGCTGCCACCGCTCGAAAATTGGCTTCCATTGGCTGAGTTCCGCCTACACGGTAAAAAACACGATCTTCCAGCACTCGCAGAAGATCGATTTGCATTCTCATGCTGATTTCACCGATTTCGTCCAGAAAAAGAGTGCCGTCGTGAGCGAGCTCCAGCCGTCCTTTTTTGGTTTCCTTGGCATCCGTAAAAGCCCCTTTCTGATGACCAAACAGTTCGCTTTCCATTAGATGTTCAGGGATGGCACCGCAGTTGACCAGCACAAATGGACCGTTGCTGCGACGACTGTTGGTATGAATCGCTTTGGCCGCCAACCCTTTACCCGACCCTGTCTCACCGGTGATCAAAACCGTTGAATCCATGGCGGAGACATCCTGGATCAGGTCAAAAACCTCCTGCATTGGTTTTGACTGCCCGATCATACTTTCAAACCGGGTTCGGTCTTTATATTGTTCCTTTAAAAACAGATTTTCGCGGGCCTGTGACTGTTGTTCAATGATTTTTTCAATCAACACGCCAAGCTCGTCAGGATCAAAGGGCTTTAGCAAATAATCGAACGCCCCATTCTTCATCGCTTCAATTGCAGTTGAGATAGATCCGTATGCGGTAATCATGACCACGGCCACATCAGGATCGCTTTCCTTGACATGCTTTAAAACGTCCAGCCCGCTTATTCCTTCCATTTTTATGTCAACCAGGAGAAGGTCAAAACGGGTCTCCTTTATTTTTTCTATCGCTTCTTCTCCGCTTTCTGCAGTATCAACATCATGGCCGTCACGCTCCAGCCATCCGCTGAGTGATTTGCGCATAACCAATTCATCGTCAACGATTAATATCTTAGTGCTCCCCATGGGTACCTCCGTTCCTGTTCGGTGAAAAGGATAACTGTTTCAGCGGAAGTTTTAGATTAAAAGTTGTGCCTTTTCCTTCTTTTGAATTCACATGGATAACACCGCCATGTTCCTCGATAATTCCATATGCAACGGAAAGACCGAGTCCCACCCCTTTTCCCTTCTTTTTAGTGGTGAAAAAGGGTTCAAAAAGCTTGGAAAAGTTTTGGTGAGGGATACCGACCCCGGTGTCTTTAAAAGCGATCTTGATTTTTTCATCAGCATTTGAATACCTTGTTTTAACCTCCAGCACACCCTCTCCGGCTTTTTCCATACTTTCTGCCGCATTTAATATAAAATTAATAAAAACCTGCTGCAGTTGGTCTTCCGAACCCGTCATTTCCGGCAGGTCGGGATCCAGATCTTTTTCAATCCTGATCTGATTTATCATCAGCAGATTCGAATTCAAAATAAGCGTTTTTTCAATCAGGCGGTTAATATTTACCCTTTTTAATCCCATCTCGGATTGCCTGGAAAAGGTAAGCAGGTTGGAAACAATCCGGCTGACTCTCCAGGTCTCTGTTTCCATGAGTTCCAAGTATTGATTGAAATCATTTTCGTCCCCCGCCGGGATTGATCCGTCCTCAGTCATTCGTTTAAGCAGCTTGGTAAGGTTCAATATCCCTGCGATCGGATTATTAATCTCATGAACAACCGAAGCCGAGAGTTTTCCCAAAGAGGCCATCTTGTCCTGGTGAAGCAGTTTTTCATGAGTTTCTTTTAGCTTTTCAGTCCGCTCTTCAACCATCTGTTCAAGGCGCCTGGTGATTTCCTCCGCTTCCTTTTTGCGTTCCGTAATATCCCGACTGACTTCTATAAACTTAGAAATTTTACCATCTTTTTCCCATATGGGAAAGATGGCAACTTCGAAATAACGGGTTTTGCCATCGCGGTTTATTCGGGGCATCACCTGCTGGTTAAACATTTTGTTCCGTATCACCTCGCTAAGCGGACAAACGATATCAGCCGAGTTGCAAAACATATTGTTATCTTTTTGAAAAACCTCATGGCATTTCCGACCGATCACTTCCTCTGTGGTATACCCCATTTTCTGCAAAAAAGCTTCATTAACTTCCACAATTTCCTTATCCGGTGTAATAACGATTATAAAGTCCTGGATGCTGTTGAGAATGGTTTCGACTTCTTCGTTCCGTTTCCTCAGCTTTTGTTCCTGAACACCAATGGCCTTCCAGAAAATCTCAAAAGTATTGTAGGACATGGCTCGAATGGTGTCCGGTTTGGTTGCCAGAATATCCTCTAAAATGGTCTTTTCCGGTGTCAGGATAATAATAAGATCAATATGATTTTCCGGCAAATAGAGTTCGTAATAGTCGGTGGCCGTCTTAAGTCCCAGTTTTCTGGCGAGCACCATTCCCGGAGTGTCCGGGTTTGCATCGGCCACAGCAATAATACGGGAACTCACCTCGGAATCGATAAACCCAAGGTTGGTTTTTTCCAAAACTTCCTCGCAGTAATTCTCCCCCCCGACAAGGGCAATGTTAATGACCGAGGTTTTATTATCCGGCATCGTTTGCAACTCCTTAGGGTTGGCTTAAAAAATAAGTATCGCTTTTCAGCTCAGGAGGTGCCTGCATGGCAACACACAAAAATGGTGAACAGCGGGCTATAACGGACGAGTACAACGCGGCCATGCAGAATGAGGCGCCTTATCAAATCGTAAAATTAATTTTAAACGATTACTTACTCCGATTTACACTATCACGCAGCATCTTCGGTTTCAAGAATATTCATTAGAAACAAACAGTCGTTTTTCCATCTCAGTTCGGTTCTTCCGGGGAATTGCCTGTTTGCCCGGTGCCAGATTGACGAAGAAGATCGCTAGGGTACACGCCCCCTATCCTCTCAGTTAACCCATGCAGGCAGAGACGATGAACGCCGCCGTGGGATTCTGTCCCTTGGGGCTGGTTCCAATCCAATCTCAGCGAGATAGCTGTCATGAATCATCATGTTTTTATTAAAAAACAATAAAAATTTACGGATAAATTATGGTTGACAAATTCAGTGGATAGTGAGTAAAAGCTATTTGGTTTTTAACTCAAAATTCTAATCCAATAATTTTATAACAGATCTTTGTAAAACGTTGTTTGTTGCCTTCCCGGTTAAATCCGAGCTTATAACTCATCGGAGTTTAACAAAGGGGATTCGCCTGAAACCGATTGAGGATAGTGCTGAGTCAATTTTGCGCTGGTTGATAAGGGATGAGTGAAAACCTCGAAAAATAGCGTTTGACAAAGCTCTCAAGGGATAGAGACAGGAGGTTTAATGATTGTTGCTGAAAGAAAGCCCTTGGAAGAAATTAAGATTCTGCTAAAGGACTATAAAAAAGTGTTAACTGTGGGTTGCGGAACATGTGTTGCCGTTTGTCTTGCAGGTGGCGAAAAAGAGGTGGGGGTCTTAAATGCCGAACTTAAGATCGCACGAAAAATGGAAAATAATCCCATTGAGCTTGGAGCGGCAACTTTGGAACGGCAATGTGACATGGAATTTTTAGCTGAACTGGACGGGGCAGTGGGCGAATATGATGCCTTGTTGTCTATGGCATGCGGCGCAGGAATCCAGTTTCTTGCGGAAAGATTTCCTGAAGTGCCGGTTTTCCCGGCTGTAAATACCACTTTTATCGGTGTGAATAAAGATGTGGGATGGTATGAAGAAAGATGCCGTGGATGCGGAACCTGTGTACTGGGAATGACTGCCGGCATATGTCCGGTAACCATGTGTGCAAAAAGTCTTTTCAATGGACCCTGCGGCGGAACCAATAAGGGCAGTTGTGAAATCAATAAAGATCAACCGTGCGCATGGTTTCAAATATATGAAAGATTGGAAAAACAGGGGCGCCTAAACAATATTCTTGAGATCAGTCCGCCGAATGACTGGCGAAACCAGACACCTCGAACGGTTATCCAACCGTCATATAAAGAACGCTACCAGCCATAAAGTACGTTCAATAAATAAATTAATTCTTAAATAGCGGTATTACTAACATGCAGAAGGAATATTGATATGAAATCAGGAAGTAATCTTGAGAAATTGTTAAAAGCCGGACATTTTGCCTTTACCGGTGAAGTGGGTCCGCCTCGTGGAGCAAACGTTGAGGCGGTCAGGAAAAAGGCGAGTCACTTAAAGGGAACGGTTGATTCTGTTAATATTACGGATAATCAAACCGCCATGGTGCGAATGTCCAGCTGGGCAGCATCACTCATTCTCTTGTCTGAGGGTCTTGAGCCTAATTTCCAAATGGTATGTAGAGACCGAAACCGTCTGGCCATGCAAAGTGACATATTGGGTGCCAGTGCCCACGGAATTAGAAATATGCTTTGCCTTTCGGGGGACCATCAGCAATTCGGAGACCATCCCCAGGCCAAGGGCGTGTTTGACATAGACTCCATGCAACTTATCGGTATGGTAAAAAAGATGCGGGATGATGGGAAATTTTTAGGCGGAGCCGATATTGATTCCCCACCGAAAATATTTATCGGCGCTGCGGCAAATCCCTTTGCTGACCCCTTCGAATGGCGGGTTCACCGTCTGGCGAAAAAGGTAAATGCGGGAGCTGATTTTATCCAGACCCAATGTATTTATAATATGGAAAAGATGCGGGAATGGATTAAACAGGCAAACGATATGGGGCTTACGGAAAAGGTTTATATTCTTGCCGGTGTCACACCCATGAAGGGTCTTGGTATGGCAAGATATATGAAAAATAATGTTCCCGGTATGGATGTGCCTGATGAAATCATCGACCGGCTGAAGGGCGTTGATAAGAAGAAACAGGCGGATGAGGGTATAAAAATAGCCTGTGAGCAAATAGAAGAATTCAAAGAGATGAAAGGGGTGTCAGGGGTTCATCTCATGGCGATTGAATGGGAACACAAGGTACCGGAAATAGCGGAACGGGCAAAAGTGTTGCCCAGGCCAAAGGTATAGATTAAAACGATCTATAAACAGATAAAGGAGCTTCCAATTGAGTACAGCAAATAAAAAAGTGATGGTCGTTGGGGGAGGGATTGCCGGCCTGACTGCCGCCTGGGAGTTGTCACAAATCGATATTAATGTGGAACTTATAGAAAAGACATGCTTTTTAGGTGGATATGCGATCCAGTTCTGCTGCAAAGCCACGGATGAATGTATGGCATGTGGGGCATGCTCGGTAGAAGATATGCTTTGCAACGTGGTAAATGAGCCTAAAATCAAGGTGCATCTTGCAACAGAAGTTGAAAAAATTAATAAAAACGGTAAATTTTCAGTAAGCTTGAAAAGAAGTTCTCCACCAACCGATCTGCCGGATGGTGGGCTTACAAAGGGGTATTCAAAGAATAATTCTCCTTTGTTTGTGGTTGTTGACAAAAGCCGTTGCGAGGATATTCCTGATGGCGCTGTAGAATTCAAAGATATCGAGCTGACCAACCAAATAGATGATGTAGATGCAGTCATCCTTGCCAGCGGTTTTAATCCATTTGATGCTGAAATAAAAGGAACATACGGTTATCACAAGTTCAACAATGTTGTGACCGGACTGGACCTGGAACACATCGTGAGAGAAAACGGAGATTTGGTGAGGCCTTCTGACGGCAAAGAACCCCATGCGGTCGCCTTTATTCAATGTGTGGGGAGCAGGGACGAAAATCTGGGAAATTTATGGTGTTCACAGGTATGCTGTCCATATGCGTTGCGAATGGCTCAACAACTAAAATATAAAAATCCTGAGTCTGATATCACCATATTTTATATGGATATCCAGAATACCGGTAAAAACTTTCCAATATTTTATGAAAAATGCAAATCAGACATGCGTTTTGTACGAAACATACCGGTGGATATTTATCCCATTGAAGAAGACAAATTGCAGATGCGATATATGAGTGATGATGGCGGTCTTCCTGTTAAAGAGGTATTCGACATGGTTGTTCTGTCCATCGGAATAATGCCTGGTTCAGATAATGCTAAATTTTCAGAACTACTTGGCATCGATCTCAATCAAGATGGTTTTTTTGCCTGTAAGGATAAGTTTAACCGAACCTCAACCTCGAAGGACGGCATTTTTATCGCGGGGACCGTGCAAGGTCCAAAGACCATTGCCGCTTCCATGGCCCACGCCACCCAAGCGGCCGGTGAGGTTATGAAATATTTGGGGGTAAACTAATGACAGATACGACAAATGTGGATATGGAAGAAATAAATATAAACACCGGGGTTCTGGTTATTGGCGGCGGCATGCCGGGTTTAAAGGCCGCCTGCGAAATTGCCGCTTCAGGGTATCGGGTTAGCCTGGTTGAAAAGGAATCCGACATTGGATTTCAAGGGAAAACAAACAGCCTGTTCAGTTTAAACAATAATGAACTCGACAGGTTAAAAATACTTGTCGAACAGGTGCAAAACAATAATCAGATCGATGTTTTTACCCAGACACAGATCAAAGACGTCACCGGCGTTACCGGTGATTTTAATGTCACTCTGTCAAAGGGAAATGAACTTAAAGAAAAAAGAGTGGGAGCCATAGTCATTGCCACCGATTTTTCTGTCGAGCCTTTGCATGAAAAGTATGGGCTTTCCCTTTCCAAAAATGTGCTTACCCAATCGCAGATGGAGGAATTACTCGCTCCTGATAATAAATCAGGCAGGAAAAAACTGGAAAATAAAACGGTTGCTTTTGTCGTGGGCTTTGCCCAGGAAGGGTATCCCCTTGTTATGGAAAGGGTGATGCGCAGCGTTTTAACCATTGAAAAAACCAAGGGTTGCAGTGCGTATGTTTATGCAGGTGATTTAAAGGTTGCTTCTGACGGTCTTGAATTGATATATAAAGATACCCGAGACAATGGCGCCACCTATTTTAAACTAAAAGAAGCACCGGATATTGAACCGGATGGCAAAAAGATTTCATTCTACGACAATGTATTAAGGCGTGATATGGAGCTATCACCCGATCTTCTAGTGGTTGAGGAGGCCGTTTGCGCGGATCAAAGTAATGAAGGGCTTGCTGAACTATTGCGAATCGATGTCGGACCGTTTGATTTTTTACAAAAAGATAACGTTCATCTTTTTCCGGTCTGTTCAAACAGAGAAGGCATTTTCGTGGTGGGTGCCACCCGGGAAGTACAGGATTTGCCATTAATATGGACAGATGTTGAAAATGTAGCGCTTAAGGTAAAAAATCTCCTTGGGGATGGCAAGCGGTTGCTTCCCAAGGAAAAAGCGGTGGTGGATACGGGCCGGTGTGTGTTTTGCCTGACTTGCTACCGGTGTTGTCCCCACGGTGCCATTTACTGGGATGAAAATAATAAAGCCGTCATATCTAAAATGGCCTGTCAGGCATGTGGAATCTGCGCCAGTGAATGCCCCATGGATGCGATACAAATAGGCGGCTTTGAAGACGATGAAATTAAAGGCCAGATTCAAAATTTTGCTGAATCGGCAAATAATGAACCAAATATCATTGCGTTTTGTTGTCAGAATTCCGCTTTTGAGGCTGGCAGAATGGCTGAAGCATTCAACATGCCGCTCCCAGCAGGACTTAAGATAATTAAGGTTCCATGTGCGGGAAAGGTGGATATTGATTATATTTTGTCCGCTTTTGTCAATGGAGCAGACGGTGTTCTGGTCATGACCTGCCATAATGGAAATTGCAAATCCGAACAGGGAAATATATTTGCCAACATGCGGGTGGGTGAGGTTCACAGCATGTTGAAAGAGACAGGTTTTGACAACGACAGGCTAAAATATATCACTTTGGCTTCCAACATGGGACAGGATTTTTCTTCAGCTGTGATTGATATGGAAAGAAAAATCAAAGAATTAGGGTTAAGCCCTTTAAGAAATTAAAAATATATCGGGAGGATTAGGAGATATGGCAGAAGAAGCAATTAAACTCGGTGGCAAGAAAAAAAGTATGTTTATAGACAAGGTAAAAGAGCTGCTACCTGAAGGGGGAAATTTGAACCTTTGCCTGACTTGCGGGGCCTGCTCTTCCGGTTGCCCGGCAACCGGACTGGAAGGTATGGATCCAAGAAAATTCCTGCGAATGGCAGCTTTAGGGATGGATGATGAAATCACAAGTACCCCATGGGTATGGATGTGCAGCATGTGCCAGCGCTGTATCTACGTCTGTCCAATGAAAATCGACATTCCCCAGCTGGTTTACAATGCTCGTGCGGCATGGCCAAGGGAAGATCGACCCAAAGGGATCCTGGGATCATGCGACATGGCGCTGAAAAATGACAGTTGCAGTGCCATGGGAACGGCACCGGACGATTTTATATTCGTGGTGGAAGACGTGCTGGAAGAATACCAAGAGTCACAGCCTGAGTTCAAGGATATGCAAGCCCCCATCGATAAAAAGGGAGCCGAGTTTTTCTTGAATCAAAATTCCAGGGAACCTGTAACCGAACCCGATGAACTGGTTCCCCTGTGGAAGATTCTTCACCTGGCAGGGGTTGACTGGACTTACGGCAGTAAAGGATGGGCAGGAGAAAACTACTGCATGTTCCTTGCGGATAATGACGCCTGGGAACATATCACCCGCACGACGGCCAAACAGGCGGACGACCTGGGGTGTAAGGTCTTTCTCAATACGGAGTGAGGGCACGTCACCTTCTCAGTCCTGGCAGGACTGAAAAAATTCAATATTGAACACAATTTTGTAGTCAAAAACATTTACGAATATTACGCAAAGTGGATCCGGGAAGGAAAACTGAAAGTTAACTCCGACTGGAACAAGGATTTAAAAATCAAATTTACCGTTCAGGACCCCTGTCAAATCGTACGTAAGGCTTATGGGGATCCGATTGCAGATGACCTGCGATTTGTGGTCAAATCCATTGTGGGTGAAGAAAATTTTATAGACATGACCCCCAACAAATCTAATAATTACTGCTGTGGTGGTGGCGGCGGATTTCTACAATCCGGATATAAAGACCAACGCCTGGAATACGGCAGGCTGAAAGATGAACAAATCAAGACAACAGGTGCGGATTACTGTATTGCGGGCTGTCATAACTGCCATGCCCAAATTCATGAGTTAAGCGAGCATTATGGAGGCAATTACCCTGTGGTTCATCTGTGGACGCTGATCTGCCTGTCTCTTGGAATCCTTGGACCGAATGAACGGGAATATTTAGGAGACGATTTAAAAGAATTGAATGTCTTTCATCCTGAAACAGCCATGTAATATATCGGTTTAAAAAGTTAAACCAATTTTTGGCAACCAAAACAATTCTGTTTATTTTTACCACAGAGTTTGCAGAGGATAAAAAGGAAAAGACTATAATCTCTGTAAACTCTGTGTGCTCTGTGGTGAGATATATTCTTTATCACAGAAAGCCAAAATATGACAAGGAAGGATATCGTGCAGCTAACCAGGGAACAGGTCAACTTTTGTATGGAATGTGGTGTGTGCACGGGAAGTTGCCCCATCAGCTATGAGCTTCCAAGCTTTTCGCCCAGGCAGATCATTAAACGAACCACGGCCGGTCAGGGCGAAGACTTTCTTAAAAGTCGGGAACTCTGGGCATGCCTGAGTTGTGCCCGCTGCAGTTCTCGCTGTCCGGTGGAAATCGATTTTCCGGAATTTATCCGGTCCTACAGAGAAGAAGCCCGAAAAACCGGCAACCTTCCGGTGGAAAGCCACCATGGCATCCTTCAAAGCATTGCCGGCCTGCAAACCGGTGATATTAAGCAGCAACGTATTGCCTGGGCTAAGGAAGCCGGAGAGTTCCAGGAAACCGGGGATATTTTTTATTTCGTAGGATGCCTGCCATATTTTGAAGTCACTTTCGCTTATTTGAACCTGTCTCCCCTTTCAAGTGCGAAAAGCGTACTCTCTTTACTAAACAAAATGGGGGTAACACCGGTCATCAGCAATGATGAATGCTGTTGTGGTCACGATGCCCTGTGGAGCGGAGATAAAGCCACCTTCCGTGCACTTGCAGACAAGAACCTTGAAGTCATTAAAAACTCCGGAGCTAAAACCGTTCTTTTCAGCTGTCCGGAAGGGTACCATACATTTAAGCATCACTATCCTGAATATTTCGGCGAATTGCCCTTTGAAGTCCTCCACCTAACCGAATTTCTTACACAAAAAATGTCTGAGGCAGAACTGCCCTTCAAGCCATCTTCCAACGGCACTGTGACTTACCAGGATCCATGCAGGCTGGGTCGATTGTCGGGAAACTACGATCTACCGCGACAGCTGTTGAAAAACCTTCCCGAAACAAACCTGCTGGAAATGCAGCGCAGCAAAGAAAATGCTCTTTGCTGCGGAACCAGCGCATGGATGGAGTGTTCCGGCTGCTCCAAAGCCATGCAGGTTGACAGGCTCCAGGAAGCCGTGCAAACCGGAGCACAGACTCTTATCACCGCCTGTCCCAAGTGCCAGATACATCTGACATGCGCTCAGAGCAATACGGATCTGGATTTGAAAGTGACAGACCTTTATACCTATATTTCTGAGCGATTAAACGGGGCTGAATAAACCCATGATGGTTGGTTTATTTCTGTTTCAATGAACTGCTTTTTTCCATCCTTACACCACGGACAGCCAACAACGATTAATAAACATGGCTTAAATTCAATTGTTGGACCAAACGAAATAGGTGGGAGATCATGAAAGAAATACTTTTCAGTTCCTGGGGGAATGAGGTTGTGGACCACCGAGATACAACTACCCATGCCGGTGAACCGATAAAACAGGTTGAATTGCCGGAATATTTTAAGCAAGACACCAGGATCAAAGCGTTGATTGGATGGTATGGAATTGTTTTGCGCTCCGCGGATGTTGATATTCTTGATCTGTGCCGGGCATATATGGCTGATGTCCACAGGTACTCTTGTGGCAAGTGTATTCCCTGCCGTACCGGTACCGGTATCATGGCTGACCGATTAAAAAAACTGTGCCAGGGCCGGGGGGAGCCGGAAGACATCGACATACTAATGAGCCTGGCTGAAATGGTCAGCAGTACGGCGAAATGCAGCATCGGCCAAACTGGACCGATTCCTATCCTGCACGCCTTAAAGCATTTCGCAAGTGAATTCGAACTTGCGGCTCAGGGAAAAAGAGCCGATGGGTCCGGCACCTACTATTCCAAACTCACCGCACCCTGCATGGATGCCTGCCCGATTCATCTTGATATTCCCAAATATGTGGAATGTATCAAAGAAGGCAAATTTGGAGAATCCCTTGATGTAATTCGTGAACGCCTTCCCCTGCCGGGCATTGTGGGGCGCGTCTGTGTACGTCCCTGTGAAGCGCATTGCCGTCGTGCCAATGTGGATGAACCCATATCCATAAAATACCTGAAACGATTTGTGGCGGATTGTGAATTGTCACGTTACCAACAGCCCGATTATCCAATTACCCCTTCAGCAAAAACAGGGAAAATAGCCATTGTTGGAGCCGGTCCCGCCGGTATCACCTGTGCCTACCATCTGGCCGGCAAAGGTCATGAGGTGACCATTTACGAGCAGCTGGATGAGCCCGGCGGGATGTCCGCCGTTGGCATCCCCGACTATCGGCTGCCTCGCGGTATTCTGCGCGGCGAGGTGGAACGGGTTCAAAACATGGGCGTCACCATTCAATACCATACTTCCGTGGGCAGGGATATCACCTTAAAACAGCTTGAAAATGACAATGATGCTGTTTTTATTGGTATTGGGGCCCAAAACAGTTCATCCATGCGCGTTGAAGGAGAAGAAGCGGGCTATAAAGGATTTGTTCCCGGGGTGAAGTATTTGCTGGATATTAACGAAGGCCGGGATCCTTATCCTGAGGGCAAACAGGTGGTCGTCATTGGCGGCGGAAATGTGGCCATCGACTGCGTGCGATGCTCTTGCCGTATCGGTAAAGAGGTCAATTTGATCTATCGCCGTACCAGACATGAAATGCCGGCCGATGACGTTGAGATCCACGATGCCGAAGAAGAAAAAGTCCCCTTTCACTTTCTTACCACTCCTACGAAAATACTGCAAAAAAATGGAAAGGTGACCGGACTTGAGTGCATCCGTATGGAACTCGGTGAACCGGATGAAAGCGGCAGACGACGGCCCGTGCCCATCGAAGGCTCGGAATATGTTTTTGACTGTGACACGGTTGTTCCGGCCATCGGCCAACGCATCGATCTGTCATTACTTAAAGGCTTGGAAGATATCAAAACCACCCCATGGAGTACCATTGTGGTAGATGAAGTAACCAAGCAAAGCAGTCGTCCCAAAATATTTTCAGCCGGAGACTGCGAGACCGGACCGGGAACGTTGATCAGCGCCTGTGCCGGGGGCCGCCAGGCGGCCCGCAGCATTGACCGCCTGATCAATGGGTTGCCCCTTGAATATGATGACAATGATTATTTTAATATGCTCTTTAAAAAAGTAAAGACGTATGACCCCGATGAAAAAGTCGGCATTGTAAGCGGCAGAAAACGCAAACACCTGGACATGCTGCCGGCAGATACAAGAAAATTCACCTTTGATGAGGTTGAAGAGGGCTTCCCCACCGCTGAAGCCATTGCCGAAGCGGATCGCTGTTTGCGATGCTACCGCGTGGCCATGATTGCAGTATAAGACCTTGGGGAGAAACTCTCCTATCCATAAAACAAATAACCCGGCCTGTTTAAGACCGGGTTATTTGTCTAAGAAGGACTCATACGCTCAGCCAGTTTCCTCATTTAAAACGGAACTACTTCATCGTTAGCTCTAAGGATCGATTATGAATGAAAAAGTAATGATATTCGTTGATGGATCAAATCTTCTCCGCGGTGTAGGCCAAGAAATAGGAAAGAAAATAGACTCCGTCAAGCCAAACGACGACGAGTTGCATCTATCGGCTATGATCGTCAACACACTTTGGTCTCGATTATCGAATGATGCTTTTGTTGGCTCAGTTGACGGTCGAGTTGTAAGACGCTATTGGTTCGGATCATTCGTAGGCGGAGACCAACAGGAACAACGTATTAAAAAATGCTTGAGAAAGAGCAATTTTGAACCGGTCCTATTCAAAAAACTAAAGGCCAAAGGAAAAGAGAAGCGTGTAGACATAGCTATTGCAAGGGAATTGCTTATCAATGCATCTAATCGAAACATGGATATAGCCATACTTGTGGCTGGTGATGAAGATTATGTAGACTTGGTTCAAGATATAAAAAGATATGGGGTCAGGATTACAGGCTCCTTTTTTGAACGTGGAACCTCTCCATTGCTTCGTCTCGCTGTTGATTATTTTCATCAGTTAAACATCTGGGGAGACGGTCACAAAGAACTTGTAAAAAAAATCAAGAGCTAACCCTTAATTTAACGCGGACTGGCTAAAAGCGCTTCCGCGCTTCCAGCCATGCGGTTAATTGCACCATTCTTTTTCAGTAGTAAAAATTACCTATCTCAAAGCATTTAATTAGCAAGTTTTTGCAGATGTCCATTCCATAACTCGATGTTAGCCTTTGTTGTGATACATATAGAAGGTATCACCAGCTTTAGAATCGTGTGATATGATTTAGATATAAAACGGTTCGAGCTAATTTCACGACGAGTTATCGCGTATCCTTATATTTGCGTTTATATGTTTTAAGATACATAAAGGGGGATGTTTAGATACCCAGCGCGGCAACCTTCGCACGATGATTTTCAACCATCTGACGATTATATTCCATTTGCTCTTCAGTAAGGTCTTCTATTGCAGGCAATTCAGATTCAAGTTTTTCCCAACGATGTTTCATGCCTTCCATTGATATCCCATCGACCATACTACGATGAAAAAAGCAATTGGCAACTGCTTTTAGCTCGTTTGAAAGTCCCGTACCTGACAAAAAGCGGTTTACGATCCACAAATAGATGTCAACTATTTGGAGGCCAATGCTATTCTCACTGCTTAAAATCTTGATATTTTTCTGCGGAATTCCTTTATACAGAACATTATCCGTGTCCAAACCGTGATACATTGGATTAGTCAGATAGAGCCTGCGTTGTTTATCCTCAGCTTTCTTTAAACCTTCAGAAATTTTTAGCGAAAAAAAATGTGTGTCAATCTGCGCCTGATTGAACTGGCTTTGCCTATCAACCGTTATCGCCCTGGCATTTTTTCTCTTTTTTTTCCTAAGCCTCATGGCCATTGCGGTTATAACAAACTGAAAACAGATCGCATTGGGGGAGATAAAATTCTGGTCACTCGCACCGAAATCCAGAGTCAAAGGGTGCGTAATCCCATACTTTAATGCGTCAATGATCAGCTCTTTTGATCTAATATCAAAAGAGGAACTCTGAGTACGAGATAATATCTTCCTAAGTAGCGATACCACCCTCTGTTCCTGTGTGTTAATTTTCTTGTGTTTGCATAAATCCCAAGATTCTTTAAGGAGGTCTTCATCAAACAATGTTGCAAGCCGATGAATAATCGGATACCTGAGAGGGGACCAATATAGGTCCCACTTCACAGCCTCGTTAAGGCCCGCATCAAAGACAGCATCAAAAAACATTGTTAAAGCAAAGGTTGGTTTATGAATAAAATAGTAGTCAAAATCAAAACGTATCCTTTTTTGGAGGTCATATAACAATCGAGAGATACGAGTAAGCTTATCGACTCCTAGGATATTTGCGTGGAGGGAATCAACGCTTAATTCCTGAAGCATTTTTTTGTGAAAAGGCTTACCTAACACATCGACATTAGCCGTACTTGAAAGCACACCGTAGCTTAGTTGTGGCTGGTTTGGGTCAAAAAGATTGTTCCCGGTATTTCCAGACTCATCAATATGAAAAAACATTTTGGTTGACTCTCAGATAAATAAAGTTGTGTAATAAAAAAGCTATCCGGTTATATGAAATGCTGGGATAACTTGAAGTTATACGTATCGACCTTTAAGATTTTTTGTGTACAGAGTGTTATACGAACCTTTTAAAAAATCAACTATAAAATCCTATTTACAATATCCTTTTTTCATGGCCCAATTTAATCCCTTACATTTTCCTAATTCACAAGCTTTTTGGAAGTCATGGCAAGATCTGTCATAACTGCCTTTGAAAAACCAGGCGATCCCTCGGTTGTTATAGGCATCAGCGTATTTCGGATTTAATTCAATGACTTTGTCATAATCCGAAATTGCCTGATCATAATATCCTTTGCGATACCAGGCGATCCCTCGAGTGTTATAGACAAAAGCGTGTCTCGGGTTTAATTCAATGGCTTTATCATAATCCGAAATTGCCCGATCATAATTGCCTTTATCAGACCAGGCGACCCCTCGGTTGTAATAGGCATCAACGTGTCTCGGGTTTAATTCAATGGCTTTATCATAATCCGAAATTGCCTGATCATAGTTGCCTTTGCGATGCCAAGTGTTCCCTCGATTGTTATAGACAAAAGCGTATCTCGGGTTTAATTTAATAGCTTTGTTATAATCCGAAATTGCCCGATCATAATTGCCTTTATCAGACCAGGCTATCCCTCGGTTGTAATAGGCATCAACGTGTCTCGGGTTTAATTCAATGGCTTTATCATAATCCCAAATTGCCTGATCATAATTGCCTTTGACCTTCCAGGTTATCCCTCGGTTGTAATATACCTCAGCGTCTCTCGGGTCTAATTCAATGGCTTTATCATAATCCGAAATTGCCCGATCATAATTGCCTTTATCAGACCAGGCTATCCCTCGATTGTTATAGGCTTCAGCGTATCTTGAATCCAGACGAATCGCCTCGCTCAAATAAGCTATAGCCCTGTCAGGGTTCGTATATTTACCTTCCTTCCACAAAGCGTTAGTTTTTCTGTTTAATTCAGAGGCAGTTAGGCCTTGAGTTGCAATTTTGAACTGGTTTTTTATTATTTCCCTTCTCTGTTTCTGTTCTTTTTGGGGCAGACTTTTTAGTTTTTGATTTTCTCTTTCAAGCTCTTTGATCCTTGCTAAAAGTTTCTTTTCACGCTTTTGATTATCATTGTATTTATCCAAAAGACTGCGGTCTTGAAGAAGTTCTTTTACTCTTCCGTCAAGAATGCTCGTATCCACTTCCACCCTAGCTTTAGTCATGACCTCCGGCCCAGCCGGAGGCTTGCATAAAGCCCTATAAGGGCATCGATACTGATAACCCCTTAAGGGGTATTATTGTGTTAAAATTACTGTTCTGCGACCAAATCCATTT